>DASYXX010000073.1:0-2988 GCA_035934395.1 Streptosporangiaceae bacterium | reverse complement strand
CCTGGCCGGGCTGATCGACCCGGGCAAGATCGCCGTAGCGGGCCAGTCCGACGGCGGCGACACCGTGGCCGCGCTGGTCGCCAACACCTGCTGCCGCGACCGCGCGGTCACCGCGGCCATCGTGCTGGCCGGCGCGGAATGGCCGCCGATGGGCGGCTCGTATTTCACCAGGACGACCCCGCCCATCCTGTTCGTGCAGGGTGATGCCGACAACGTGAACCTCCCCGCCGACAGCATCCTGATGTACCGGGCCGACCGGACGGGCCCGCGCTTCTACCTGGACCTGTTCGGGGCCGGGCACCTTCCGCCCTACCAGGGCCAGGGTCCTCCGGCGCCCGTCGTGGCCCGGGTAACCGTCGACTTCCTGGACCGCTACCTTGCGGGTCGGCCCGGAGCGGCCGCCGCGATGCGGCGCGACGGCCACGTGGCCGGGGTGGCCACCCTGGCCAGCGGGAGCCAGCCGCCGCCCTGAGTGAGCTTGTGGTCGCCCGGAGATCGCGGTGGGTAGCGCTCGCGGCGGTGGACTTCGAGGCGTTCGACGCCACGGTCGGCGATGCGACGCGCAACCTGGAGATCGCGGGCCTGGTCTTCGCCGTGGCGGCGGGCTTCGGCTCCTATGGGCTGGCGCTGGCGGCCCTGCCCCCGGTCGAGCGGCTGCGCCAGGAGGTCGCCGCGCTGTCCGAGCGGGACCAGGCCCACCCGGACCCGGGCGCGGGCGTGCAGGTGCCGCGGACGCGGGACGAGATCGCCGTTTCGGTCCGGGATCATGAAAACCTGGCCGCAACCAGGCCAGAGGCAACCCCGCGCGGCACTTACGCAACACCCGTACCACAACGGCAGCAACCTGTTGGCAAAGCGACGGGTTATTCGGCTGCGGGCCCGGGCGGCTATGGGTCCCTGGCGGCGGTCACCGAACGGGTGCTAGCTGGCGGCGGCAGCGGCGCCGGCCGTCTCCTGCTCCGCGGCCCGGTCCGATCCCCGCGGGACGATGAGAACCGGGCGCATGGAGATGTGCAGCAGCCGGTGTGCCACGCTGCCGAACGGCACCAGCGGCACATCGGTGCGGCTGCTGGCGCCGAGCACGAGGACGCGAGGGTCATACTCGTCGGCGACATGGAGAATCTGCCTGGCGACGTGGCCGTAGTCAGCCTCGCGGATGGCGGCCTCGGCATTGATGCCGCCTTCCTTGAGACCGGCGACGATGTCGGCCACGAGCTTCTCGCCCTCTCCCTCGTGGCAGTCCACCTGCATGCGACCGAACCGGCCCACGGCGAACTCGTGAACGTGCAGCACGATGACCTGGTCACCGGTGTCGTGCGCAAGCTCGCGGGTCATCTCGACCGCCCGGGCGACATTGCGCTCCGGAGAATGGCGCGCCACGTCCACGGCGAGGACGATGGTCTTGCTCATGGCCCCTCCCTGAGGAATATCTTGCTCCCCGCGCAGGGGAACGGCTGAACCTGAACGTAGCGTCGAAAGCCGTGGCCTGCTAGGGACCAAGGTCCGGAGCCTGGCCCCGCCGCGTCGGTCGGCCACGCCTGCCGGACCGCGGGGGTTCACCGCAGACCCGGACGCACGGTGTCTCGCAGCCACTGGCCTGGCGCGATGGCAAGCGTACGATCAAGTGATCAGGGAAGGGACAAGCCGCTGGAGGGCCATGGAACCCGCCGAGGCCAGGCCGTTGCTGCCGCAGCTCCGGCTTGATGACCTGCTGGCTGAGCTGCAGGTCAGGCTGGCGGCGGTGGTCAGCACGCGCGATCGCATCCACGCGCTGCTCGAGGCGATCGTCGCGGTCGGCAGCAACATCGAGCTCGAGGTGCTGCTGCGGCAGATCGTCGAGGCCGCGGTCACGCTTGTCAACGCCCGGTACGGCGCGCTCGGGGTCATCGGAGAAGGCGGCCGGCTGGCCGAGTTCATCCCCGTGGGGCTGGACCAGGAGCAGATCGCGGCGATCCACCACTGGCCGGAGGGTCGGGGCCTGCTCGGCGAGCTGATCACCAACCCGCGGCCGCTTCGGCTGGCCGACATCTCCGCCGATCCGCGGTCGTTCGGGTTCCCCGACGGGCATCCGCCCATGAAGACGTTCCTCGGCGCACCGGTGCGGGTCCGCGACGAGGTCTTCGGCAATCTGTACCTCACCGAGAAGCAGGGCGGCGCCGAGTTCGACGAGGAGGACGAGGCGGTCCTGGTCGCGCTGGGGGCGGCTGCGGGCGTCGCGATCGGGAACGCCCGGCTGTACGAGGAGGCGCGCCGGCAGCAGCAGTGGCTGCAGGCCAGCGCCGATGTCACGCAGCGGCTGCTGTCCGGGGTGGCGACCGACGAGGTGCTGACCCTGGTCGTGCATCAGGCTCTGGAGATATCGGGCGCCGATCTGGTGGTGCTGGCCCTGCCCGTGGCCGGCCGCGAGCAGCTGGTGATCGAGCACGCCGTCGGGGAGGGGGCGGCGGAGGCGGTCGGCCTGGTGCTGCCGGTGACCGGCTCGGCGTCGGGACTGATGCTGACCAGCGGCAAGCCGCTGACCATGGACGACTTCAGTAACGACCAGCGGGTGGCTCCCGCCGCCCGTGACCACCTGCACCTGGGCCCCGCGGTGATGGTGCCGCTGGGCGCCCCCGGCAATGTCCGGGGGATCCTGACCGCCGGCCGCCGCCCCGGATCCATGCCGCTGGCGCCGCCCGCGGTGGAGATGCTGGTCAGCTTCGCCGCGCAGGCCGGTGTCGGCCTCGAGCTCGCCGAGCACCGGCGCGATGCCGAGCTGTTCGCCGTGTTCGAGGACCGGGACCGGATCGCCCGTGACCTCCATGACCTGGTCATCCAGCGGCTGTACGCCACCGGCATGTCCCTCGAGAGCGTGTCCGCTCGCCTGGGCGAGTCGGACGACCGCCGGCGCATCAGCAGCGCGGTGGACGCCCTCGACGAGACCATCAAGGAGATCCGGTCCGCGATCTTCTCGCTGCACTCGCGCCCGGCCATGGCCGAGCCCGGCCT
>DASYXX010000037.1:0-16041 GCA_035934395.1 Streptosporangiaceae bacterium | reverse complement strand
GATTCCGCCCCCGAACCACCAGTAGGGCCCCGTCACCGTCAGCGCGATAACGCCCCAGAGCCCGGCGCGGGCCGCCCCCGGCACCCCGGATCCGCGACGTCCCGCGATCAGCGGCGGGATGAGCAGCACCCAGACCCAGTGGAGGGTCCACGAGATGGGGCTGATCAGTAAACCCGCGAGCGCGACGGAGATCATGGCCGCCCCCCGCCGACCGTCGCGCGCGCACCGCAGCGCGACGAGGCCGCTGACCGCCAGCGTCGCGAGCGAGAGCAGCAGCCAGGCGGCGGCCGAGCCCGTGGCGGGAAACGGGGGCCGGTGCAAGATCGCGTACCAGGACTGATTGCCGGCGTAGCTGACTCGCCCGACCCGGGCCGGCTGATTGATGACCCGGTCCCAGTAGACGCGCGGCAGTCCCGGCCACAGCAGCCAGGCGAGCGCCGTGCACGCCGCGAACGACGCCAGCGTCCGCGCCGCCGACCTCAGACCCCGGCAGGCCAGGAAGACGACGAGGAAGACCAGCGGTGTCAGCTTGACCGCGGCGGCGACGCCGGTGGCGATTCCCCGGTAGCGGGACGGGACCGCCAGCAGGTCGGCCACGACCAGGAGCATGAGCACCAGCTCGACCTGCCCGTAGTCGACGCCGCTCCTGGCCGGCTCGAGGATGATCATCGAGAGGCACGGCCAGGAGAAGGCGCCGCACCACAGCCGGGGGCTGACGTCGAAACCGCGGTCGCGCAGGACCAGCACGACCGAGATCGTCGCCGAGGCGATGCTCGCCGCCCAGAGGAGCCACTGGGTGACGAGGAACGAGGCCCACGTCAGCGGCCACAGCGCCAGCAGGGCGAACGGCGGGTACGTGAACGTGAGCCGGCTGCGGCCGAGCGTGGCGAGATACGGGTCGTGCCCCGATCGCCACAGCGCCACCGAGTTCCGGTAGACCTTCAGGTCCAGCCCGTACCGGCTCCCCCAGACCGCGAGGTAGCCGGCCGCGGCCAGCGCGGAGACGGCGGCCACCAGGTACGGCCACCTGGCGGTCCGGCCGGGTGCGGCCAGGTCAGCATCCGGAGAAGCGAGCACCGTCACCACCCTACGCACGGCGTGCCGCTCCCGCTCCGCCAACGGGCCGGGCGCACCCTCCTCCGGGGGATCGCGAGGGGCGGCCGCCGGCTGCCCGGCCTGCTCCGCGGCGCGGCCCCCCGCCCCGGCGAGCTCTCCCGCAACCGCATCGATGGAACATGGATGCGGTTCGCGCACGGGTGCGCAGGGCCGTGACGGCTAGGGGCGCGACCTCAGGAACGCTGCCGTTGGCGGGTCGGCGGGGTAGAACGACTCGATCGCGAGCTCGGAGAGGGTGACGTCGCGGGGGGTGCCGAACACCGTGGTCGTACTGAACAGCGACAGCGTCGCGTCCCCGATGCGCAGCCGCATGGGGACCAGGATGGCCCGGGTATCCGGGCTGGATGCGGGCGGAGGGCACGGGTAGGTGGCCAGCTCGGCACGCAGCTCGATGAGGGCGGGGTCGGCCGTCGAGGCAATGTCGCGGTCCAGGCGGTCGAGCAGGTGCGCCCGCCATTCCGGCAGGTTGACGATGCGGGGCGCCATGCCGTCGGGGTGCAGGCTCAGGCGCAGCACGTTCACCGGCGGCTCGAGCAGCGCCGGCGTCGCCCCCTCGATCAGCGTCGGGACGGCGTCGTTGCCCGCGACCATTTCCCACCGGCCGTCGATGACCACCGCGGGAAACGGCTCGTGCGCCCGCAGGACCTGCTCGATCGCGTCGTTGACCACAGACATCGGCGGGTCCGCCAGGCCGTGGGCGGGGTACGCCGGCGCGTAGCCGCCCGAGAGCAGCAGCACGTTGCGCTCGCGCAGCGGCACGTCCAGGTGCCGGGCCAGGCGGAGGATCATCTCGCTGGTCGGGCGGGACCGCCCGGTCTCCACGAACGAGAGGTGGCGGGCCGAGACCTCGGCGCGCAGCGCGAGGTCGAGCTGGGTGAGCCTGCGCCTTTCCCGCCAGTCGCGCAGCAGCCTGCCGACCGGAGCCGGCTCGGCTGCGACCGCAGTGATGGTCGTCACCCTGGCCACCCTAGGCATGGCGGCGACGCCCGGCGATTACCTGCCAGGTAATCGACCTTCGGCGGTATCGGCCTGACCCTCGTAGCACGGCCGGGCAGCGGGCCCGGGCAGCACCGAGAGGACCACGACCATGTCAGACTTCACCGAGCTGGCCGAGAAGTACATCGCGATGTGGAACGAGACCGACCCGGCGGCGCGGCGCGCCCTGATCAGCGAGATCTGGTCCGAGGACGGCCAGTACATCGACCCGCTGGCGGAGGTCAGCGGGCACGACGGGATCGAGGCGGTGGTCGCCGGCGCGCAGGCCCAGTTCCCCGGGATGACGTTCCGGCTCGCGAGCGCCGTGGATGCGCACCACGACCAGGCCCGGTTCACCTGGGAGCTCGGCCCGGACGGCGCCGAGGCCCCGGTGGTCGGGTTCGACGTGGCCCAGCGGGACGGCGACGGGCGGCTGGCGCTGGTGCTGGGTTTCCTCGACAAGGTGCCCGCATCCTGACTCCCGGCCTTGCCCGGCCGGGCCGTGGCGGCTGACCGGGCAAGCTTTTAGAATCGCGTTCTATAGGCTGGCCTCCGGCCGGTTTACCGGCCGGGGCCGCGGGAGCACGCGATTTGGGAGGACGCTGTGGCATGGGATTTCTCGACCGAGCCGGAGTTCCAGGAGCAACTCGACTGGGTCGGGGAGTTCTGCCGGACCGAGATCGAGCCGCTCGACCTGGTCTTCCCCGGCGCGGCGTACTCGCGTGACCCGAAGGCCAAGGCGCTCGCCGACCCGCTCAAGCAGCAGGTCAAGGACCGGGGCCTGTGGGCGCTGTTCCTCGACCGCGACCTGGGCGGCCCCGGCTTCGGCCAGCTCAAGCTGGCGCTGCTGAACGAGATCCTGGGCCGCTACGACTCGGCGCCTGTGATCTTCGGCACGGCGGCGCCGGACACCGGGAACATGGAGATCCTGGCGGCCTACGGCACCGAGGAGCAGAAGCGCCGGTGGCTGTACCCGCTGATGAACCAGGAGATCTTCTCCGCCTACTCGATGACCGAGCCGCAGGGCGGGTCCGACCCCAACCTGTTCAAGACGCACGCCGAGCGGGACGGCGACGAGTGGGTCATCAACGGCGAGAAGTGGTTCACCAGCGCCGGCGCCCGGGCCGACATCCTGATCGTGATGTGCACCAACGGCATGTTCATCGTGCCGCGTGAGACGCCGGGCGTGGAGATCATCGACTATCCAGTCCTGCACAACCACATCCGTTACAACAACGTGCGCGTGCCCGCCGACCACCTGCTCGGCCCGGAAAACGGCGCCAAGGTGCTGGCGCAGCGGCGCCTGGGCGGCGGGCGCATCCACCACGCGATGCGCACCGTGGCCCGGGTCAAGCTGGCCTTCGACATCATGTGCGAGCGGGCGCTGTCCCGCGAGTCGCACGGCAAGATCGTGGCCGAGCACCAGATGGTCCAGGAGGCGATCGCCGACTCCTACGCGGAGATCAACATGCTCCGGCTGCTGGTGCTGTGGACCGCGTGGACCATCGACAACTCGAGCACCCAGCAGGCCAGGACCCAGATCGCCGCGTGCAAGTACACGTGCGCGAAGGTACTGCGCGAGGTGTCCTACCGCGCCCTGCACATGCTGGGCTCGCTGGGCACGACCAACCTGACGCCGCTGCAGGCCATGTGGGCCAGCGCGCCGACCATGGCCATCGCCGACGGGGTCGACGAGGTGCACAAGGTCACCGTGGCGCGCAACGTGCTCAAGGGCTACGAGCCGCATCCCGGGTTGTGGCCCACCGAGTACCTGCCGGCCAAGCGCGAGGAGGCGCGGAAGAAGTACGCCAGCCTCATCGACGCCGACCCGGGCCTGGCCGCCTGGGCCGACCGGGCCGCACGGCACGCGACGATCGGCCGGTGATGGACGTCGGACGCCTTATCGATCGCGTCGCGGTCGTCACCGGAGGCGCGAGCGGCATCGGCCGCTCGCTGTGCCTCGCCCTCGCCCGCCGCGATGCGGCCGCGGTCGTGGTCGCCGACGTTGACGCCCCGGGGGCGGCGGAGGTGGCGGCCGAGATCGAGGCCGGCGGGCACCGGGCGCTGGCGGTCACGGCGGACGTGGGCGACGCGGCCCAGGCCCAGGCCCTGATCCGGCGGGCCGAGGACGCGTTCGGCCGCGTCGACCTGCTGTTCTCCAACGCCGGCATCGTCGTGTCCGGCGGCCTCGAGGTCGCGGACGAGGCGTGGTCGCGCAGCTGGGAGATCAACGTGCAGAGCCACGTCTGGCTGACGCGGGCCGTCCTGCCTGGGATGCTGGCCCGGGGCGAGGGGTACCTGGTGTACACCGCGTCCGCGGCCGGCCTGCTCACCGAGCTCGGCTCGGCCTCGTACTCGGTGACCAAGCACGCGGTGGTCGCGCTCGCCGAGTGGCTCTCGATCACCTACGGGGACCAGGGCATCCGGGTGTCGTGCCTGTGCCCGCAGCTGGTGGACACCAACCTGGGCGCGACCAGCCGGCGCCTGGTGCCGCAGGCGCCGGGCGCACCCTCGGCGGCCAGCTTGGCGGAGGAGGACAGTCTCGGCGCCCGGCATGCCGGGCTGGACGGCGTCCTCACGCCGGACCAGGTGGCGGAGTGCGTGTTCGAGACCATGGCCGGCGAGGGCTTCCTGATCCTCCCGCACCCCGAGGTGGCCACCTACGAGCGCCGCCGGGCCGATGACCGGGAGCGGTGGCTGCGCGGCATGCGCCGTCTCCTGGCCCGCCTCAGCGCGCAGGACTGAGCCCGAAAGTGGCAATATACCCGGATGACTGAGGGCATCAATGCGGCGTCGGTGACAGCGTGGCTGGCCGACCACATCGAGGGCGTGCGCCCGCCGTTCACGTTCGAGCTGATCTCCGGCGGCCGGTCGAACCTGACCTTCAAGGTGACCGACGCGGCCGGCCGGCGGCTGGTGCTGCGCCGTCCCCCGATGAGCCATGTCCTGCCGACCGCCCACGACATGGGGCGTGAGTACCGCATCATCTCGGCCCTGTGGCCCACGCCCGTGCCGGTCGCCCCGGCCCTGGGCTACTGCGACGACGAGGCGGTCAACGAGCGGCCGTTCTATGTCATGGAGTTCGTCGACGGGTTCATCCTGCGCGGCGCGGCCGAGGGACGGGCCGCGCTGGACGAGCGCACGCGCCGGGTGGCCGGCGAGGACCTGGTCGACGTCCTGGCGGCCATCCATCACGTGGACGTCGACGAGGTGGGGCTGGGCAGCCTCGCCCGCCGCGACGGGTATATCGAGCGGCAGCTGCGCCGCTGGCACGGCCAGTTCCAGCAGTCGCAGCTGCAGGCGCGCGAGATCGGCGTCTACCGGCCGGTGCCGCTGGTCAACGAGGTGCACCAGCTGCTCGCCGCCCGGGTGCCGGAGCAGCGCGGCACCGCGATCGTGCACGGCGACTACCGGATCGACAACACGGTCATCTCCGCCGAGGGCCGGGTCCAGGCGGTGCTGGACTGGGAGCTGTGCACGCTGGGCGACGCCCTGGCCGACGTGGGCACGCTGATGGCGTACTGGTCCGACCAGGCCGTGGCTGAGATGGCCGGCACCCAGCCGCCCGGGGGTTCGCCGGTCGGTATCACCGGGCAGCTCGCCGCGACCTCGCTGCCCGGCTTTCCCAGCCGAGCCGAGGTGGCCAAGCGTTACGCCGACCGCAGCGGGCGCGATCTGTCCGAGCTCGGCTTCTACGTGGCGTTCGCGTACTGGAAGCTGGCGTGCATCCTCGAGGGCGTCTACGTCCGCTACGCGGCCAATGCCATGAGCGCGGACCGCGGCGCAGCCGACGCGCTGGCCCCCGGGGTCGAGGACCGCGCCCGCCGCGCGCTGGAGGCCCTGCAGGGATAGCCGCCGGTCACAGGCTGCGCTCGCGCGCGCTCCAGTGCTCCTCCAGGTTGCGGACGAGTGCCGGGCTCAGGTGGCAGCGCGCCTGCTCCGCCGAGAAGATCGCCATGTACTCGCGGAACAGGTCAAGCGGCTCCTGGCCGGCCCGCAGCACGGCGCGGTTGGCCGTGGCGTTCACCAGCCCGGAGTTCGTGAGCGCCTCGATCCGCGCCTCGATCGCCCGGTCCATCTCGTCGGGCTCCACGACCTCGTCGCACAGCAGCGCCGCGTCCGGCTTCCCCGCGGTCCACTCCCGGCCGGAGAGGATCGCCTGCCGGGCGGCGCGGTCGCCGACGAACCGGGGCAGGCGCAGGTTGGAAGCGCCCGGGATGATCCCCTCCTTGCGGGCCGGCAGGAACAGGCGCGATCCGCGCGTGGCGATCACGTGGTCGACCACGTGCAGCAGCTGGCAGGCGCCGCCGACCGCCAGGCGCTCGACCGCGGCGACCCACAGCTTCTCGACAGTGCTAGCCCGGGGGGACAACCCCCCCAAACCCCCCCGCTCAGCGCCGGAGTCCGGCGCGGCGGGCGCGAGGCCCCGGTAGATCTTGTGCACGTAGCCGAGGTCGCGCAGCAGGTAGAACAGGAAGTCGATGCGCCCGTGATAAAGGCGCGTGAGGTTGAGGCCGGACCCGAACACCCGGGTGCCCGGGTACCGGGAATGCTCGACCACGCCGCCGCGGATCACGCCGATCTCGATGTCCGGGTCGAGCAGGATCAGGTCGACGCCGCACTCGGTCGGGCCGAGCGTCACGTCGTCCTCGGCATTGAGATGCCGCGGGTTGCTCAGCTCGAGGATGCCGGCCCGGCCCGTGCGGGTGACCCGCACCGGGCCGAGGTCGACGATGCCCCGCGCGCGCAGCTCTGGCAGCCGCTCGAGCGCCTGCGGGGTCGGGCGCAGCATCGCGTCGATCAGGTGCCGGCCGGCCTCTGGCACGGCCAGCACGGACCCGACCAGCAGGCCCTGCGCGAGCTCGATGCCTTCCTTCTCCCGCAGCGGCCGCGCTCGCTCCGCGTCCATCTGCGCGGACGTCGGCACCAGGCCGGGGACCCGGGCCGCGACCTCGCGCAGCAGCGCCTCGAGCCGCAGCGACCCGGTGCGGCCGCCGGTCACCGCGTCGTAGAGGGCAGCCGCGTGCGAGCGGAGGAACCTCTCGCGGGCGCCGTCCATGATCCCGGCGATGGCCGCGGCGGCCGCGCGCTCGGCCGCCGTGCGGCGCGCCGGGCCGGGCAGCCGGTGGATGAGCCCCTGACCGCGGGCCAGGAACGCGCTGACCGCCTCGGCCGCGGCGTCGAACGAGCCGCCCGGGCCCGGCGCCGACGCCGCCCAGTCCGCTGCCTCCGCGGCCGACAGCCCGGCCCGATCGAGCACGTCGGCGGGGGTGGGAGGGCCGGCATGGGCGGGAGGGGTGGGAGGTCTGGGTGGAAGACCGGGCGCCATACTCATCGGACCATCATGTCCGGCACCCGCCAGGTCCGGAAGCAAAGCCCGCCTGCAAGACTCGCAGACATGGCAACCGAGACCGACAGCAATCCCGAGGACGAGTACGCCGACGACGAGTACGCCGACTACGACGCGGAGGATCGCGCGCAACCCTCGGTGCCGACGAACATCCCCTATGACGAGCCCGAAGACGACGTGCTCGAACAGCGCGAGGAAGTAACGCGGGACGAGGGGTCATTTCCCACCGAGATTCCCGACGACGCTCCAACCGGCGACGTACTCGAGCAGCGCCAGGAAGTCTTTTACGACGAGGACGATGAGTAACGGGACGCCAGGGCGTGGTCACGGGTTGGAGGTTGGCAGCCTCCGCCATGTGCCGCCGTCCCACAGTTCGGCGAGGGTGAAACGCGGTCGGCTGCCTCGGCTGCTCGCGCGTCCCGGCCCCGGCCGTGCCCGTACAGCCGGTCAACTGCGACGCCCCACCCGACGCGCGCGCTTCCTCGCTCTCGTTCCTGGTCGGCGTTCCCCGGGATCCTCGCCTGCCAGCGGGAATCGAGGCTCGCCCAGTACCGTCGCAAGTACTCGTCTGAAGGCTTAGGTCAGGACCCAGGTAACCTGAAGATCTTGAGAGCCTTCATCGCACATGGGCTCTCCCGGAGCCTGATGCCGGGCGCAAGGCTGTAAAGCGGCAGCGGTCACGCCCGGGCGCGCAGGCGGCGGAGCATCCGGGGGTCCTCGAAGCCGGCCGCCCGGGCGGCGGCCCGCATCGTGGCCCCGTGGCCGATCAGGTGCTCGGCCCGTTCGATCCGCAGGAGCTGCTGGTAGCGCAGCGGCGTCATCCCGGTGGCCAGCACGAACAGCCGGGTGAGCGTCCGCTGACTGACGCCGCACGCGGCGGCGAGGTCGGCCAGTCGCAGCCGCTCGGTGAAGCGGGCGTCGATCACGTCCTGGACGACGTGGACCGTGTCGCTGAGGTGCCCGCGGTGCCGCAGCATCGCGCTGGCCTGCGGCTCGTCGCCGTTACGGCGGGCGTAGACCACCATCTCGCGGGCGATCCGCGCGGCGGCGCCCGGCCCGTGCCTGGTGGCGACGAGGTGCAGCGCCAGGTCGATGCCGCTGGCGATGCCCCCCGAGGTGACCACGCGGCCGTCGACCACGTACAGGACGTCGCGCACCACCTTCGCCAGCGGGTAGCGGCGGGCCAACTCGTCCTGGACGTCATGGTGGGTGGTGCACCGCCGGCCGTCAAGCAGCCGGGCGCGTCGGCTCCCGCGCAGACGCTGGCGACCGTGCCGCCGCGGGCGTGGTGGTCGGACAGCCTCTGCACGCTGGGCTCGCTGAGCGGTCCGCTATGCGCGAGCGCGGGCGCGCGCCAGCCAGGCACCACGACCAGGTCGCGCGGCCCGGCGGGAAGACACCATCGCGCCCGGAAGCGGACGGATCTGGTCACGGTCCCCGGCACCTGGCCCCGCGCGCAGGCCGCAGGTAGACAATGGTGTTCCGGCGCGACGAGACTGGGGTTCCCGATGATCTTCATTACCGCCAGGTTCCGAGTACTGCCCGAGGACGCCGACCAGTGGCCCGAGATCTCCGGCGAGTTCACCCGGGCGACCCGCGCCGAGCCGGGGTGCCTGTGGTTCGACTGGTTCCGCAGCGTGGACGACCCGACGGAGTACGCGCTGACCGAGGCGTTCCGCGACGGCGACGCCGGGGCCGCCCATGTCCGGTCCGAGCACTTCAAGAAGGCGCAGCAGGCGCTGCCGCCGCATCTCGCCGAGACGCCCAGGATCGTCAACGTGACGGTCCCGCAGGACGACTGGTCCCTGCTGGGCGAGATGGCCGTGCCCGACCGCAGCTAGTCGGCCCAGTGCGCCGGGCTGGAGAGCGGCGGCGGCAGCTTTGTGCCCACGTCGCCCCTGGCCGTGTCGACCTGAGACTGGGTCAGGAAGATGCTCCCGGCCAGGTCGGCGCCGCGCAGGTCGGCGCCCCGCAGGTCGGCACCGGTGAGGTCGGCGCCGCGCAGGTCGGCGCCCCGCAGGTCCGCGCCGATGAGAACGGCGCCGCGCAGGCTGGCGCCCCTCAGCTCGGCGCCGGCCAGGCCGGCGCCGATCAGATCGGCGCCGCCCAGGTCGGCCCCGCCCTCGCCGCCAGGGCCGGCCCGGGCCAGCTCGCTCGCTCGCCGCAGCAGCGCGGTGAGGTCGCGCCGGTATGCGGTCATCTCCAGCGCCTCGAGGGCGGCGGGAGTGCCGCGGGTCAGGCGCTCAGTTTCCTCGAATGCCCGACCGAGCTCGGCGTGCAGCGGCCCGGCCGTCGGCAGCGCCAGCGCCTCGCCCAGGTACCACAGCAGCTCGTGGAGCTGTCGCATGATCGTGAAGACCCGGAACATCTGCGCGGCCATGCCCGGCGCCCGCCGCCAGTCCTGGCCGCCGAAGGTGACCTGGGTGACCTTCTGGCCCGCGCCGAAGCAATCGTAGGCGGCGCAGCCCGGGAAGCCCCGCTGCCGGAGACGCGCGTGAATGCCGCAGCGGAAATCCGGCCGCAGGTTCGGGCAGGCCTGCCCGGCGGCCTTGTCGATGGCGAAGTCGGCCGACGCCGAGAACGCGGGCGCTACGCAGCACAGCCCGGCGCAGCGCGCGCAGTCCGCCCGCAGGCTCGAGCGATGCCCGCCAGAGACGGACGGCGCGGGCTGACCTGGCTCAGGCACACCCGCAGCCTAGGGCAGGACGGCCTGAACTCCCGGCCTGAACGGCCGCCCGGGCCGCAGTCACGAATCCTCGTTGTCGGGCCGCGCCTGCCACAGCTTGAACAGAGCGGCCTTGTCACCGGCTAAGTAGAGCCTGCTGACCTGGGACCGCTCGGCGGGCGTGAGGCCCGGGCGGCTCAGGTGATCCCGGTAGATGCCGGCTAATGCGCAGAGGTCGCAGCCCTTGGTGTAGCGTGCATGGCCGCACGCCGCCTGCGGGTCCGCTGGACGGCCCGCGGCCGCGCGCGCCGGACGACCGTGTGACTCCCGTGAAGCCGGTACCCGTGACCGACGCATCGCGATCCTCCATCCTCCAGGGCCGATTCTAGCCGCCGAATGGCGCAAAGGTATGTTCTGACGCTCTGAGGACCACGTCGGTGTCGCTGGGATTCCGGGCGTGTCAGGTACGCAGGCGCAAGCGACACGCAGAATCGAACATATGTTTGACAGCCGGGCACGGCTGGTGCAAGGTGAGGCGCGTGCTCCCCGGCACGACAGCGACGTGTACTTCCCCGGCGACGACGAGCCGCGCCGGGTGACCCTGGACGCGGACTCGTTCGACAGCCTGGCTACCGACAAGCCGATGAGCGAGATCCTGGCCGCCGCCCGGCCCGCCAGGCGGGGCTCCCGGGCCGGCGCAGGCGGCCCGGCCCGCAGCGACCGCATCGATTACGCCAGCGCGGCGCACGCGGGCAAGCCCCACAAGGGCAGGATTACCGATGGTGAGAAACAGCTCGTGCGCGAGCGGTTCGACGACATTAACGAGCGCCTCGCCGGTCAGGGAATACGGACCATAAGTCTCGCCGACCGCGAGCGCGTCGAGCGATATGGCCTCGAGGACCTGGCCGGGAAGCGGGCGACCGGGGCCGACTAGGAGCGGCGCCGCGACCGCGCAGATGACGGCAGGCGAGGCCTGCCGTCATCTGCGCGCGGCCTACCTCCAGCGATTACTGAGCAGCAGATCAGAGCGCGCCTTGACAGATCCGGCCGCTCGCACGGCGGAATGCCGCCTGCGCCGGCAGCCATTAACCCAATGCCGTGCGGGCGTCAGTTACGCCCGCTCGCCGCCTGAAACTTGACGACCAGCTCGCTGGGCACCCGACCGCGGTCTCGTACCTCGATGCCTTGCGCCTTGGCCCACTCACGAACCTCGGACGGACTCGGTCCGCCGCTCGAATTCCTACGTCCCCCGCCGGAGGCTCGCCGACGGGAAGGACCGCCGACCTTGCGACCAGCCGCGATGTACTTCTCCGCGGTCTTACGCAGCGCCTTCGAATGGGCGGCGCTCAGGTCAATCTCGTACTCAGCACCATCGAGACCAAAGTGGACAGTTCCTTCTGCCTCACCGCCGTCGAGGTCATCGATGAAGAGGGTCTGTATCTTCTGGGCCATGCATGCTCCGATCTCCGGGTAGGGGGGACACCGCGATAAGTATAGCCTGCCGACATCGCTTTGTTTAGCGGATCGGGAGCCGCCTGGGAATACGTAGGCATTTATGATACGTTGCCGGCGCTATCGTCTACCGCTGCGATCAGCTTTCGGATGCTAATCCGCTTACCGCCTGACCCCGCGGGAAGTAACCGGAGTGTGACCAGCGCGGAGGCGTGGGCCGGGGAGGCGCGCCGGGTGCTGCGCGAGCGGGCGGGCATCGACGTGGTGACGATGACGCCGACCCGGTCCGGGGAGTCCGGGACCGCGTTCTGGATCACTGACCACACCGGCGCCGTCACGCTGCTCAAGGTCCTGTCCGGACCCGACGCGGCCGGTCACCTGCGCCGTGTCGACGGCGTGGCCGCCCGGCTCCGCGACCGCGGCTACCCGGCACCGCGGTGCCGGTTCATCGGCCAGGCGGCCGGCGTCACGTTCTGGGTCCAGGAACGGCTTCCCGGCAGCCCGCTCGAAGGTGATCACGGGCGCCCCGGCCGCGCGGCGGTCACCCGCCTGATCGATGACCTGATCAGGCTCAACGACGCCCAGGAAGGCCTGGGCGACGGCGGGCCGGGCTGGCCCGAGCTGATCACCAGCACCCTCACCTCGGGCGGGGACGGCTACTGCGTCCACTCCACCCTGCGGGACCGGCCAGATACCCGGGACCTGCTGGCCGCGCTGCGCCGGATCGGCGAGCGCTGCGGCCCGGCGATCGCGGAGGGCAGCGACTTCGTCCACTTCGACTTCAACTTCGCCAACCTGCTCAGCGACGGCAGCGCGATCACCGGCGTGATCGACGTCAACCCGCCGGTGCTGGCCGGCGACCGCGCCTTCGACCTGGCGACGCTGCTGTTCTACGACTACGACCACGACGACCTCCGGACGCGGCTGCGGGCGCGCCTGTTGCACCTGGCCGGCCCGCGCCCGTCGCGCGCCTACCTCGCGCACATGGTGCTGCGCCAGGTCGACTGGTCGCTCCGCCACCATCCGGGCGCGGCCATGACCAGGCGCCACCTGGGCCTGGCGCGCCTGGTCATGTCCGACATCACCAACGGTGGTCCGCTCGCGTCTTCCTAGCCCGGACGCGGACGTCGTCCCGTGCTCCCCCTGTCGCGGCGGGCTGTGAGACAGTCCGGTCATGACGTCCGTCGCCCTGGCGCTCGCCCGGTGGGCCCACGACCTTGAGCCGGCGCCCGAGGACCTCGCGCTCGCCGACCGGTCCCTGCTGGACACCGTGGCCGTCGCGCTCGCCGCGCGCGACAGCCCGGTCACGCGGGTGGCCGCGACCCTTCCGGACGCGGCGCGCTGGGCCGTGGCCGGCCACGTCCTGGACTTCGACGACCTGCACATGCCGTCGACCACGCACGTCAGCGCGGTCTGCGTGCCGACGTCGCTGGCGCTGGACGGCGGGGCGCGCGCTTACCTCGCGGGCGCGGGGGTGATGGCGCGGCTCGGCACGGCGCTCGGCTGGCGGCACTACTCGGCGGGCTGGCACGCCACCTGCACGGCCGGGGCGCCGGCCAGCGCCGCCGGGGCGGCCGTGGCGCTGGGGCTGCCCGCGGACCAGATCGCGACGGCCATGGCGCTCGCGGTTCCCGCCGCGGGCGGCGTGCAGCGCGCGTTCGGCACGGACGCCAAGTCCCTCCAGGTCGGCTTCGCGGTCGAGGCCGGGATCCGGGCGGCCCGGCTGGCCGCCGCCGGGGCCCGCGCCGATCCCGCGGCGCTCGACGACTGGCTGGCGCTGGTCGGCGGCGACCCGGCCGGCCTCGACCCCGCCAGCATCGACCCGGCCAGCCCGGCCGTACCGGACGGGCTGGCGGTCAAGATCTACCCGTGCTGCTACGCGCTGCAGCGCCCGATCAGCGCGCTCGCCGAGCTCGCGGCCCGCGGGCTCGACCCCGCCGACGTGCGCCGGATCGTTCTGCGCACGCCGGAGGGAACCGTGTTGCCCCTGATCCATCACCGACCGGACACCGGGCTGCAAGGCAAGTTCAGCCTCGAGTACGGCGCCGCGGCCGCGCTGCTTGACCGCTACCCGGGATTCGGCAGCTTCACCGACGCGGCGGTGCGCCGCGACGCCGCGCGCAGGCTGGCCGGCCTGGTCGAGGTCACGCTCGGCCCGGGCGGCAGCGGGCTGCTGGACGGCCAGCTCGAGGCGGAGATCCACACCGGCCGGGGACCGGTTCTGCGGGTCAGCCAGCAGTACCCGCCCGGCTCCCCCGCCCGCCCGCCGACGGCTGCCCAGCTGCAGGCCAAGCTCGCCGACTGCGTCAGCGGACTGGGCACCGACCCGGCCGTGTGGACGTGGCAGAACGCGGCCGGCACGCTGCGCAGGTTCCTGCCCGCGCCGGCAGTGAAGGGGGGATGGGGAGGCGGGTGGGGTGACCCCGATCCCCCCGCGCCGCAGCGGGCCCGGCCCGCGAAGGGACGTTAGGAATCATGCTCCCACTCGAAGGCATCATGGTCGTCGCGCTGGAACAGGCCGTCGCGGCGCCGTTCGCCACCCGTCAGCTCGCCGACCTGGGCGCACGGGTGATCAAGATCGAGCGGCCCGGCGCGGGCGACTTCGCCCGTCACTATGACGCCACCGCGGCGGGACAGTCGAGCTACTTCGTCTGGCTGAACCGGGGCAAGGAGTCCGTCGAGCTGGACGTCAAGAGCCCGGACGGGCAGGCCGTGCTGGCCGCGCTGCTGGCCCGCGCCGACGTCTTCGTGCAGAACCTGGCGCCGGGCGCGGCGGAACGGCTCGGGCTCGGCGGGGAGCAGCTGCGCGCCCGCCACCCGCGGCTGATCTGCTGCTCAGTCTCCGGCTACGGCCCGGACGGCCCCTACCAGCACAAGAAGGCGTATGACCTGCTGGTGCAGTGCGAGGCCGGGCTGCTGTCGGTCACCGGCACCCCGGACGAGCCCGCCAAGGCGGGGATCTCGGTCGCCGACATCGCAGCCGGGATGTACGCCTACAGCGGCGTGCTGACCGCCCTCTATGAGCGCGAGCGCACGGGCCAGGGGACCAGCCTGGACGTGGCCATGCTGGATGCCCTGGGCGAGTGGATGAGCCAGCCGTACCTCTACTCGGTCTACGGCGGCCAGCCCGTCCGCCGCACCGGCGCCCGCCACGCGTCGATCTCCCCCTACGGCCCCTACGCCGCGCCCCCGGGAGGAGACAGCCAGATCTTCCTCGGGCTGCAGAACGACCGGGAATGGGCCGTGCTGTGTGAGCGGATCCTGCGCCGCCCGGACCTGATCGCCGACGACCGGTTCCGGACCAACCCGGACCGCATCGCGCACGACGCCGAGCTGCGCGTGATCATCGAGGGGGCGCTGCGGGCCGTGCCGCCCGACGAGCTGGTAACGCTGCTGGACGAGGCCGGGATCGCCAACGCGCGGCTGCGCACGCCCGAGGAGTTCGCCGCGCACCCGCAGCTCGAGGCCCGGGACCGGTGGCGTGAGGTGGACTCTCCCGGCGGCCCGCTGCGCCAGCTGCTGCCCCCGGTCAGCGTGCCGGGCCGCGAGGCCGCCATGGGCCCGGTCCCCGCCCTGGGCCAGCACACCGCCGCCGTCCTGGCCGAGCTGGGGATGAGCCCGGACTCGTAGCCGGCGGCGGCCGGCCCCGGCCGGCCGGCTCCAGGTATCAGGACGCTGACTCGCGGTGTCTTGATTATCGGGGGTTGATCACGATGCTGCCGGGCAGGCTGCGGCGGCTACCGGGGAGCTACGCGGTTCCGCGTCCCCGGCCGCCGCTGACCATATGGCCCGCACTGCGGGCCGTGAGCGGGACACGCGTGGCCGCGCTCGCCGCGCCGCCCGACGCGATGATCATCGATAACGTCGCGGCGCTGGTCCGGGAGCGTTACGCCGAGGTCGTCTGGCTCCGCCTCGGCCCCGGCGACGCAGAGCCGGGCGCGCTCGTCCTGACGCTGCTCGGGGCCGTGGCCCGGCGTGACGCCGCGGCCGCGGCCGGGATCGGCGAGGCCACGGCCCGGTGTGCCCGCCGGGGCGACTGGGCGCAGGCCTGCCGGCTGCTGGCCGTCACCCTGGGGGCCGTGACGGCGCCGCGGGCCGTCATGGTCCTGGAAGGCGCGGGGCACCTTGATCAGACGCTTGACGTCCTCGGGCCGGCCCTGCTGCCGGCCCTGCGGGACGAGCTTGACGTCCTGCTGATCGGCGGCGCGGAGCGGGACGGCCGGCGCCTGGCCCCGCATGCCCGGGTCCTGGGCCCGCGCCAGCTGCGGCTTGATCACGGCGCCGCCGCGGTCACCGCTCGGGCCCGGGGGGTCGACCTGCCGCCGGAGTCGCTCGGCCGGCTCGTGACAGTCACGGCCGGGGCGGCCGGCGCGTGCCACGCCGCATTGTCGGCCGCCGGGGCGGTCGGCGACGTCGATGCGGCCGTCGCGACGGCCGGGACCGGTGCCGGGCTGCTGGCGCGGCTCGGCCGGAGCATGCTGGC
>DASYXX010000034.1:0-3295 GCA_035934395.1 Streptosporangiaceae bacterium | reverse complement strand
CTGCGGCCATCCGCGTGCCGACGAGTCGCTGCCCGTCCCCTGCCGCGACGCTGGTCGGCTGGACCGCCAGACCGGTCCGCCACAGCGACGCGTACAGCACATCGCCGCTGCGATCTCCGGTGAAGATCCGCCCGGTGCGGTTTCCGCCGTGCGCCGCGGGGGCCAGGCCCACGATCAGCACCCGCGGCCGTTCCGCGCCCCAACCAGGAATCGGCCGTCCCCAGTACCGCTCGGCCGCAAAGGACCGGCGCTTCTGCTCGGCTACCCGCTCCCGCCATTCGACCAGCCGCGGGCACGCGCGGCACACCGACTGCCGCGCGGTGAGCTCGGCCAGTGTTCCGGCGGTGGCCGCCAGGGAAGCCGCTGCGGCGGGGCCGTCCGCGACGGGGGTCGCTGCCGTCGCCGGGTCGTCCGGCCAGCCGGTTCCCGGCGGCACCGGGCTGTCGTCCTTACTCATCGGGCGGCTGGCGCCAGCGACCAGGCGATCCCGTCCAGGATGTCGTGCTCGCTGACCATGACCTCACCGAACCCGAACCGGGTCATCACCCGGTCGAGCACCAGCGCCCCCGCAGCGATCACGTCGACCCGCCCCGGGTGCATGACGCCGAGACCGGCGCGCTGGCGGCGGGTCTGGCTAAGCAACTCACGGGTGACCTCATGAACTCTGGCGGCCGGGATCCGGGCGTGATGGATCCGGGCGGGGTCATAGGCCTCCAGCCGCAGCGCGATCCCGGCCACCGTGGTGACCGAGCCGGCCAGGCCGATCAGCGTCCGGGCGCTGGCCACGGGTACCCTCGCCGCGACGGTGTCCAGCGCCGAGTCGATGTCGGCCGCCGCCGCCGAGATCTCCGCGGGCCGCGGCGGGTCACTGTGCAGGTGCCGTTCGGTCAGCCGGACGCAGCCGATATCCACCGAAAGCTCGGCGGCCGGCTGCGCTGGATGCGCCCCGATCACGAACTCGGTGGACCCGCCGCCGATGTCCACCACGAGATAGGGCGGCGGGGGCGCGGCGCGCAACTCCGTGGTCGCCCCGGTGAACGACAGGTAGGCTTCCTCGGCGCCGCTGAGCACCTCCGGCGCGACGCCCAGGATCCCGGTGACCCCGGCGACGAACTCGTCGGTGTTCGCGGCGTCTCTCGCGGCGCTGGTGGCGACCATGCGGATGCTGGCGGCGCGGGCCCGCCTGATCGCGCCCGCATACGCGTCGAGCACGCGCAAGGTCCGCGCAAGCGCATCGGGCGCGAGCCGACCGGTGGCGTCCACGCCCTCGCCGAGCCGGACGATCTCCATCCGCCGGTCCACGTCGACGAGCTCACCCGCCTGTCGGTCCGCGTCGGCGATGAGCAGGCGAAGCGAGTTGGTGCCGCAGTCTATGGCCGCAACGCGAACGCTGTGCTCGCGGGATCCACCCTGCTCGCTCGGGCCGCTGTCCTCGCTCGGACCGCGGGGCTTGCTCAGGCCGGGAGGCCGGCTCACGGGACCGCTGCCCTGGGTTCGGGCGGGACGGCGACACTGTGTTTCCCGCTCGCCTCCGGGGCCCCGCCCGCCTCCCCTGCCCCCTTCACTGGCGCCGCCTTCCCTCGTCGCTCGTTCTGTGTTCCCGCTCGCCTGCGGGCGCTCTTGAGGCGCCCTCCGACTCGCCCTGCTCCTCACTCCAGGCGGCACCGCGCCCCGTCGGCTCGCTCACACACCGGCCAGCCCGCCACCACTCCCCCGCGGCCAGCAGGGCCTCCCGGCCCAGCGGGCTGGTCCCGGGGACCGCGAGCTCGTGCGCGACGAGCGCGTGCAGGCACTTCACGCGGTCCGGCATGCCGCCGGCGCTGGGGGTGCCGGGGGGCAGCGGCTCTACGCCGCTGGCCCGGGCCGCCTCGTCCCGCCGCGCCAGGTAGTCACGGTGCGCGGCCAGGTAGGCCTGCCGCAGCCCCGGCTCCGCGGCCAGCCGCTGCGTCATCTCCCGCATCAGCCCCTCTGCCTCGAGACGGCCAACCGCCGCGACGGCGCGCGGGCAGGTGAGGTAGTACAGCGTCGGGAACGGGGTGCCGTCGGGCAGCCGCGGCGCCGTCTCGACCACATCCGGCAGGCCGCACGGGCAGTGGTGCGCGACGCCGAGCAGCCCCCGCGGCGCCCGGCCGAGCTGAAGTGTGACGGCCGTGACGTCCGCCGCGGAGGGCGCGCGCACAGTCACCCTCACCGGGCCGCCGATGTCTTGTCCGCGTTCTGGACCGAGTCCCACAGGCGCTCGTACCACGGCGTTCCCGGGGGATGCGCGGGCGGGACGTGCACGGCGGGCGGGCCGGGATTAATGATCCCGAAGCACGTCTGGCTGGGTTGGCAGAAATGCAGCCGGTCTCGCGCCTGCTGCTCGACGTAGGCGTTGCTGGTCAGCTTCTGCTGCTCGGCCTGCAGCCTGCTGAGGGTGGCCGCGATCGCCTCCCGCCGCGCTTCCAGCTGGTCGATCTGCCGGCGCTGGGCGATGTACTCCCGGACCGGATAGGCCAGGCTCAGCGCGATCGCGCAGAGTACGACGGCCAGAACGGCAGCGCGGCTGGTCAGCCGGGATCGCTCCGGCCTGCCCGGACGCGGGCCCGAGCGCGCCGCCGTGGGCCGCCGGCCCCGGTCGGTCGGGGCCGCGGGCACGGTGTCCCCCGCCCGCCTCCGGGACGTCCTGAACTCCTCCGGCTCGCTCGGCGTGTCCCCCGCCCGCCTCCGGGTCCGGGGCGCCCTGAGCCCTTTCCAGTCGCTCAAGCCGTCATCGCCCGCCGGATGCCGAGCGCGAGAAGGCCGCCCTCCCGGCGTAGGACGCCGCGTCGCCCAGCAGCTCCTCGATCCGGAGCAGCTGGTTGTACTTGGCGACCCGCTCGGACCTGGCCGGTGCCCCGGTCTTGATCTGGCCGGCGTTCGTGGCCACGGCCAGGTCCGCGATCGTCGTGTCCTCGGTCTCGCCGGACCGGTGACTGATCACGCAGCTGAACTGGCTGCGCTGGGCGAGCGCCACGGCGTTCAGGGTCTCGGTCACCGTTCCGATCTGGTTGACCTTGACCAGCAGTGCGTTCGCGGAGCGCTCGGCGATGCCGCGGTGCAGCCGCCCCGGGTTGGTGACGAAAATGTCGTCGCCGACCACCTGCACCCGGCCGCCCAGCCTGGCGGTGAGCTCGCTCCAGGCCGGCCAGTCCTCCTCGGCCAGCGGATCCTCGATCGACACGATCGGGTACGCGTCCAGCCACCCGGCATAGATGCCGGTCATCTCCGCGGCGGTCTTCTGGCTTCGCTCAAAGTTGTAGGCGCCGTCGGAGTA
>DASYXX010000026.1:0-1700 GCA_035934395.1 Streptosporangiaceae bacterium | reverse complement strand
TGGACTTCCTGGCCGAGATTGCGGATGTCATTCATGGGTTCTCCTCGCTTGGTTCTTGCGAACTATACTACGCGCCCCGTTTGATTTGTCAAGCGAGCAGGGTCGCTCGCGCGGGCCGCCGGGCGAGGCGCGCCGGGCGGGGCGCCGGGCGCCGGACGGCTCGCGCGGGTCCGCTGAGCGAGGGCTCTTGGGTTGGCCCGGGGTGGATCAGAGCGGGTCGGCAGCGCTGTAAACCTCTGCAAGGTGCCCACCACCGGGTTGGCCGCCGGGGGTCTGCGCTTGAGGGCCGGTCTGGCGGGCGAGCTGAGCTGCCAGGGCCTTGCGTTAGCGGCTTTTGAGAGGTTGAGTAGTCAGCTAGCGGTACCCGCCTCCGCGATGTGTGCACAGCCGGAATGGGAGGTCCCATGTCGGTGGAATTCGGCGGTGGGTCCACGGGGGACGACCGGATGGCCGAGGCACTGCGCAATGCCGGCCATCACGTGTTCGCCTACCTCTACGAGACATACGCAGCGCGGTTGTTCGACTACTGCATGGGGCTTCTCGCCGATGAGGTGGCGGCCACCATCGCGGTGCAGGACGGCCTGATCGCCGTCGATTCGAAGATCGGCAAGCTGCCCGATCCCGACCAGCTCCGGGTCCAGCTCTACCGGACGGCTCGCCGCCAGTGCCTGACCAGGCTGCCCCGCCGCCGGGCCGATGCCGCGCCCGGCTCCAAGGCCACCACGCTGGACGAGTTCATCGCCGAGCAGGCCTACCCCGCGGAGGCCGAGGGCGAGGCGACCAGCGCAGATACGCAGGTCGCGGTCGCCGCCCTCGCCCGGCTGGCCGGCAACGACCGTGAGGTGCTCAACCTGGCGTTCCGGCACGGGATCGAGGGCGCCGACCTCGCTCTCGTGCTCGGCGTCTCGCCTCGCCGGGCGCGGGCGATGCTGTCCGACGCGGGCACCCGGTTCCGGAAATCGGCGGCGATCGTCGTCGCCCTCCGCAGCGGGCTTCTGGGATGCGACCCGCTGGAGGCGATCACGCACAAGCGGGATCACGTCCAGGCGCCGCTGACGCCGGAGCGCCGCGAGCGGCTGACCCGCCACCTCGAGTCGTGCCCGCGCTGCGCCGCGCGGGGCGGTGCCCAGAACGTCGGGCCCGAGGCGCTCGCCGGGGTGCCGATGGCGACCCCGCCGCTCACCCTCCGGCTTCGGCTCACCAGGACGGCGCTCGCCCTCGGCAGGTACCACGGCCGGAGCGCGCGGGGGGCCTTCGTCCCGGGCGGGGTCGCCGATCCGGCCCGCCATCGGGCCGGGCACGGCCTGCCGCACGCGGTGGTCGTGTCATCGCTGGGGCTCGTCATCCTGGCCGTTCCGGCCGCCCTGCTCTACAAGCTCGCGTCGGGCCCGGGCCCGGGCCCGGTGACCGCGCAGATGGCCGCCGGGCTCCAGGGCACCCCGTACGGCTCCGCGCCGGTCTCGCCGGGGCTTGTCGGGTCGGCACTTGACCCGGGAGGCTCGGTGCGGCAGCACAAGCTGCTGCCACCGCTGCCCGGACTCGGCCCGGCCCCGCTCGGGGTGCTCCCGACCACGTCGCCGCAGCCGACGGGCTCGTCGCCCACGCCGCCGCCGCACAGCCAGCCGCCGCCGCAGACGACGCAGCCACGGCCGACGACTCAGCCTCCGCCGACGACCCAGCCGCCGCCGACGACCCAGCCG
>DASYXX010000021.1:0-7209 GCA_035934395.1 Streptosporangiaceae bacterium | reverse complement strand
GGCATCGGGTCGTTCAGCCTGCTGAACCTGAGGCCGTGGTACTGGCTGATCTTCGCCATCCTGCTCATCGTCCTGTTCGTCAACCTGCGGCTGCGCGACTCACGGCTCGGCCGGGCCTGGGTCGCGTTGCGCGAGGACGAGGTCGCGGCGGTGTCGATGGGAATCCCGCTGGTGAAGACGAAGCTGCTCGCGTACTCGGTCGGCGCCACGTTCGGCGGCATGGCGGGCGCGTTCTTCGGTGCCTACTACACCGTGGTCAACGCCGGCCAGTTCCAGTTCGGGTTCTCGATCTTCATCCTCGCGATGGTGATCATCGGAGGGCTCGGCTCGATCTGGGGAGCGGTCGTCGGCGGACTGGCCCTCGGCTACATCAACAACTATCTGATCCCTGACGTGCTGAACAACCTGCCGAGCAAGTTCGGGCTGCACTTCCAGCTGACCCAGGTGGAGTTCGGGATCTTCGGGTTCCTCCTGGTGATCATGATGGTGCTGCGGCCGCAGGGCCTGATCCCGGAACGGCGACGCCGGCTCGAGCTAACGGCCGAGATCGCGGCGGAGGACGCGCAGCTGGCGGAGGCACCGGGCGGCGCCGGGGACGGCGCATGAACCGGGCCGAGGGCTTCGCTCCGCCCGCTGGCCCCGATCCGTCCGCTCTGCCCGCTCCCGCCGTCCTGCGCGCGGAGCGCGTCACGAAGGAGTTCGGGGGGCTTGTGGCCGTGGACGACGTCTCGGTCGACCTCCCGGAGCACTCGATCGTCTCGCTGATCGGGCCGAACGGCGCCGGGAAGACGACCCTGTTCAACATGCTGACCGGGCTGTACCGGCCCACCCAGGGCAGGATCGTTCTCGGCGCCCGGGACATCACGCGCGCCAGGCCGGACGTGATCACCGGGTACGGCGTCGCGCGTACCTTCCAGAACATCCGGCTGTTCGCGGCGATGACGGCCGTCGAGAACGTGATGATCGGACATCACGCCCGGATGCGGGCGGGACTGTTCGGGTCGATCTTCCGTCCGCCCTGGGTCCGCCGCGAGGAGCGGGAGACCCGGGCGCGGGCCCGCGATCTGCTGGCCTACGTCGGACTGTCCCAGACAGTATTCGACCGGGTCGCCTCGCAGCTGCCCTACGGCGACCAGCGGCGGGTGGAACTCGCGCGGGCGCTGGCGGCCGAGCCGAGCGTCCTGTTGCTCGACGAGCCGACCGCTGGCATGAACCCCCGCGAATCGGCGGAGCTGACGGCGTTCATGCGCAGGCTGCGCGACGAGAAGAAGCTGACCATCCTGCTGATCGAGCACGACATGAGGGTCGTGATGGGGGTCTCCGAGCGCGTCACGGTGCTCGATCACGGCAGGAAGATCGCCGAGGGAGAGCCGGCCGTGGTCCGGACCGACCCGCGGGTGATCGAGGCCTATCTCGGAAAGCAGGACTGATGCCCCTACTCGAGGTCCGCGACATCCACACCCGCTACGGCTCGATCGAGGCGCTGAAGGGGATCTCGCTGACGGTGGAGGCGGGTGAGGTGGTGACGCTGATCGGCTCGAACGGGGCCGGGAAGTCGACCACCCTGCGTTCGATCTCGGGTCTGACTCCGGCCAGCTCCGGGACGATCACCTTCGCCGGAGAGGAGATCACGCGCGTGCCGGCGAACGAGATAGTCAGCCGCGGGATCGCCCTCGCCCCCGAGGGCCGCCACGTCTTCTCGAGGATGACCGTGCTCGAGAACCTGGAGCTGGGCGCCCACCGGCGGCGCGGTCCCGGGGTGGCCGCGGAGTTCGAACGCGTGTACGAACTGTTTCCGCTGCTCAAGGAGCGCCAGCGGCAGAAGGCCGGCACCATGTCCGGAGGCGAGCAGCAGATGCTCGCGATCGGTCGCGCGCTGATGGCCGAGCCGAAGCTGCTGATGCTCGACGAGCCGTCGCTCGGTATCGCCCCCAATCTGGTGCAGCGGATCTACGGGACCATCGCCGAGATCAACAGCTCCGGGGTGGCCATCCTCCTGGTCGAGCAGAACGCCAATTACGCGCTCGACGCGGCCTCCCGCGGCTACGTGCTCGAGACCGGACGGATTGCCCTGGCCAACGACTCGGCCAGCCTGCGCAACGACCCCGAGGTCCAGAACGCGTATCTTGGCACATGACTAATGACGGAGAGTGATAGCGATCGGAACGATTGGCGCCAAGGCGCTGTACCTCCTGTTCGCGTGGCTCATCTCCGCGGCCGCCGCGGCGTGGCTGGCCGACCGCAAGGGCTACGGCGAGCGGGTCGGGCTGACGTTTGGCCTGCTGTTTGCGGTAGCGGGTCTGCTGGTCATGGTGTTTCTGCCCGGGCGGCCCGGCTCGAGGTGGAAGGTCGAGGGCTGGCTGCCGCGGCGGCGGCGCAGCCTCAAGGCGAAGCCTTAGGGGACTCGACCCTGACAGGCGGACGCCGCTCCTGCCCGTCCAGGGCGACGACGTGATCGGCCTCGCCGATCACCGCGGGGTCGTGCGTGGTGCAGATCACGGTCTGGCCCTCCTGGTGAGCGGCGGCCGCCAGCAGGGCCGCGACGGCCCGGGCGTTGGTCTCGTCCTGCCGGGAGGTCGGCTCGTCGACGATCAGCAGCCCCCGCGCGCTCGCGAGCGCCCGGGCTAGGGCCAGGCGCTGCGCCTCTCCGGCCGAGAACCGGCGGACGTGCTGCTGGGCCAGGTCGGCGAGCCCGGCTCGGGTCAGCGCCTTGGCTGCGCGCTCCGCGGCGGCGTCCGCGTCCCAGCCGCGTATCCGCAGTATGAGCACGGTATTCTCCTCGGCGCTCAGGAACTCGATCGGCGTCGGCTCCTGCGAGAGGTATCCGATCCGCTGCCGACGCAGGCTCGCGAGCTGCTCGTCGTTGCGGTCGCCCAGAGGGTGCCCGTCGAGCATGACCAGGCCCGAACTTGCGCGGTCCAGGCCGGCCACGAGCTTCAGCAGCGTTGTCTTCCCCGCCCCCGAGCGACCGGTAACGACGGTCATCAGGCCGGGCGCGAACTCGTGCGTGAACCCGCCGAGCACCTGGCGCCGGGCCAGCCCCTGCCCGTAGGTGCGCCCCACGGAGTGAAGCTCGACCTGGACCGGGGCCCAGCGTTCCGCGGGCTGCGGCGGGGCTTGCGCCGCCGCGGCGGCCGGGCCGGAATCGCTGGCCGCCCGGGTCACAACCACCCCGTCCGGGGTTGACTGCACGCGGGCCCGCCGCCCTATACCGGCCTGAATGAGCAGATCGGGAGGGAGCCGCAGCCAGCCGCCGTTGATCACGAGCGCCTCCTCCCCGCCACGCCGGTCGCCGACGATCCGCCCGTCCCGGATCCGGAGCGTGCGGTCTGCGAGTTCCGCGGTCGCCGGATCGTGGGTCACGAGAATGACGCTCGTGCCGTTGGTGCGGGCGAGCTCGACGATCATGCCGCGGATAGCGGCGGCGCTGGCGTCGTCGAGCTCGCCGGTCGGCTCATCGGCGAGCAGCAGCGCCGGCCGGTGGGCGAGGGCTGCGCACAGCGCAAACCGTTGGCGCTCGCCGCCGGACAGCTCCCTCGGCAACGCGTCAGCCCGGTCGGCCAACGCCGTGGCCTCGAACAGTTCAGCGACTCGTCTACCACGCTCCCGGCTCGGGATGCCCCGCAGCGCGAGCGGCAGCGCCACCGCGTCGCGCATGCGAAGATCCGGACTCAGTGCCGTCTCGGTGTGCTGCCCGAGCAACCCCATCAGCTCGTGACGGAGCCGCGACCGGGAGCGCGCCGGCATTCGGCCGATGTCGCGGCCCAGAACGCGGACGACCCCGGCCGATGGCTGCTGGACCCCGGCGACCACGCTCAGCAGCGTGCTCTTCCCGGCACCGCTGGGGCCGAGCACGCACAGCACCTCGCCGCGGCCCAGCTCGAGATTCGTCCCCTGGAGCGCCGCCGCGTCCCCCTCATTCGTGCGGTGAACGCAGAACACATCGCGTAGTTCGACGACCGCTTCGCTCATCGAACGACGCTTCCCCGGCGTGCTCCGCTGCCCTCGGTGATGGGTGCCCGCGACCGTCGGCTCGCTCGCCCGCTTCCGATCAGTGCCCGGGTCGCCAGCCAGCCCGCGAGCGCGAGCACCGCGAACGTGCCGGCACCCCATGCCGCGAGCGCCGCCCACGGCACCACCGTCACCACCGACGGGCGGGGATCGGACACAGTACCCGCGGCGCGAACGCTCGCGACGGCCAGTCGCGTCAGCAGCACGGCGATCCCGAGGCCGACGAGCACGCCCAGCAGGCTCGCGAGCGCGAGCCGGACCCGCAGCTCGGCCCGGAGTCCGCGCGGACCAACTCCCTGTTCCTTCAGGTCTGACTCGGCCCGCTCGTCGCGGGCACCTCCGAGCAGCGCCACCAGCAACCCGATGACCGCCAACACCACCGACAGCGCCGTCGCCGCGATCAGCGTTTCGAGAACTCCGTGCGCAACCGGCGCGTCCAGCAGCTGATGATCGAGGTCGACGCGGAATGAGGAGTCAAGCTGGGCGAGCGCCCCGCTCCCGAGCGCGGAGCGCAGCTGCGCGAGGTGCCCGGTGCTGATCCACAGCTCGTCGGCTCGGCCTTGACCGGGGAGCTGCGCGTCCAGGGCGCCCGCGAGCGTCGCCTCGTCGGCGATGAGGAAGCCAGCCGAGTCAGCGGGAAGCGTCGGGAAGCGGTTAAGGACCCCGACCACACGCGCGATCACCGGCAGGCCGTCGACCGTCAGGGCGATGCGCCCTCCCGGCCCTGCAAAGGCAGCGGTCTGCGGATCGGCGAGCACCGGAACTGGGCGGGTGTCGGTCGGCTGCGCCGGCCGGAGCACCCCTGGTGTTCCGATGGCGGCGAAGCTGAGCGTCGCAGCGGCGGCACTTCTGCTGGGTGCCGTGGTAGCCGCCGCGCCTACCCCTCGCCAGGCGCCGAGCGGCACGCTCAGCAGCGACCGGCCGCCGGCTTGCTGCGCGAGCAGCGGCCCGAGCACGACGCGCGCGTAGGACTGAGTTGCGGCGGCCGGGTTCTCGCTGTTCTGATGGCCGTTGGTAATGGCGAGACCCGTGGGTTCGTCGAGCTCCAGAGCCTGGAACTCCCACCGCCCGCGCGGCACGGGGGCGCGCAGGACTGCGGCGCCGGCGTCGGCTGTCCCGAACGCGACCTGACGGATCGCTCCCCGGGGATCGCGCAGGTCCGCGGTCACGTCGACCGCGAAGCCCTGCGAGGAAGCTCGCAGCGATAGCCACTGGGTGCCTGCGGGAAGCATCGGTCCAGCCACCCGGACCGGGCCTCCTGGCTCGAGGCGCCGCGCGAGCGCTGTCAATGGTGCCGAGCCGTCGCTGTCCCGCCAGCCGTGGATCCGGTTAAGTCCGTCGGCGGGAATGCCGAGCGCCGGAACCGTCACGGTCTCCCCGCCACTTGTGTAGTTCGCGTCCGTCCGGCGTACGGGCAGCACTGGGCCGGACGCGAGCGCCCGCCAGCGCTGGAGCGGAGCCAGCTCAAGCGGGGTACTGAAGTCCGGCCCCGGCGAGACAAGCGCATCGAGGGGGACACGATCCGCCGCCTGATCTGCCGCGCTACGGATCAGCGTCGACCGGTAGCCGAGGGCGAAGCCGCCGAGCCCGGTGGCGACGGCGATGAATGCGATAGCCAGCGCAGGCACCCCGGGGGAGCGGGCAAGGTTGACGAGCGCGAGGCGCGAGAGCACCGGGCCTCCCCGCGCCACCCGCTCCGCTCCCTGCAGTACCACCTGGGCACCGCGAAACGTCAGCACCCCGACGGCCAGACAGGAAAGCGGCGCGAGCAGCAGCGCCAGTGCGTTATCGGTGCCGGAGCCCCCGACCAGCGCCGCCACCAGGCCCGACGCCGCCGCGACCGCCAGCATGTCGATCGGCCTCGCGCCGCGCACCAGCACCAATGCGCCGAGCAGCACGGTCGCCGCGAGCCACCCAGCCCCCAGCGTTATCGCCCCCGTCCGGGTGATCACGCTGTGCATCAGGATCGCGCCGGCCGGTTCTCCCTCGCCGCTGGCCAACAGCGCCGCTGCCCCGATCCCCGCGGCCGCGCCGACGCTCAGCGCAGCCGCGGACAGCCACCCGGACTCCACCGCTACGAACAGGACGGACTGGCTTGTCCGGGCGCCCGCGTTGCGGAACCGATCAAGCTCGGCCCGCTGATCGCGGCGAAGTCCCCCGCCGGCGAGGACGATGAACAGCGCCAGCGCTGCGATCGCGCCGCCGCCCGCGAGCAGCAACCGCTGCGGCGCCACGCTCGCCTGGGCACGTGCTTCGTCCAGTGCAGTGAACGGCGCGCTCAGGCTGAACTGGCTCCCACTCAAAAGCAGGCGGGCCTGCGAGCGCGCCAGCCGGTCCTCGACGTCGGCAAGCTCCCACCACCGCAGCCGCGTAATCGTGAGCGGTGCCAGCCAGCTATGCACGCGGTACAGGCCGCTCAGGCCTTGCAGCGATTCCAGTCCGGCGACGTCCCAGGTCACGAGCACCGGCGCGGCACCCGCACCTGACGGCACGAACCCCAGGGGGACCGGTGAGCGCAGCGGAGACAAGCCGACGACCTGGATACGGACGCCGATCGCAGCCAGGGTCGAAGGGACCGGGCCACCGCCGGCGAGCAGCATCGGGCAGCGGTCCGGGCGGCAGGGTCCCAGCCGACCCAGTGCGGTGCCGGGGAGCCATCGGCCCAACGGGGCAATCGCGGCAGGACGCACGACCACTCCTCCCAGCCGCACCGGGTTCATCAGCACCACCTCGGTCGGCGACCCCAAGCCCAGCCCGCGCACCAGTGCCTGCGCCTGGTCCGCCACACGGGGGCTGACTGGCCCCTGCCACGTGACGCGGACCTCGCTATCAAGCGCTGATGCGCTGCCGAGCGCCGATCGAGCGCTCTGGTCGCCCGCGATCTGGGACTGCGCCATCACGCCCGCGGCGAACGCCGCCGCGAGCGCAACGCCCAGCGCAGGCAACAACCACCGGGCTGGGCGCCGTCGCCCCCGCGCGACGGCCAGCATCAGCGGCGCAAACCAGCCCCGCACGCTATGGGGAAGGCGCCGATGGCGCCGGATGGGGAGCGGCACCGCCCGTGGATGGCGTCATGTCGTGGCGCGCCAGGAGCAGAGGCCCACTCGGTGACGACAACGCGGACGCCGCAACCGGCCGCCGCCCGGCCGAAGACCTCCGCCGACGCGGCCAGATTCTCATTCCGGCCCATCATTCCTG
>DASYXX010000951.1:0-4291 GCA_035934395.1 Streptosporangiaceae bacterium | reverse complement strand
GAGCATGGGCGGCGAGCACGACGTGGTCAAGGCCGCGCTGAGCGATCTCGGCACGGTCAGCTTCCGCAAGATCGCCATGCAGCCAGGAATGCCCCAGGGCTTCGGCACGATCGGCGCCGACAGCACGCCGATCTTCACGCTTCCTGGAAACCCGGTGAGCGCGTACGTCTCGTTTCAGCTGTTCGTGCGACCCGCTGCGAGCGTTATGCAAAATCATTATCCCGAACGCCTGGCGCGGAGCCAGGCCGTACTCACCGCGCAGGTCCGTTCGCCGCAAGACCGCAGGTCGTTCCTGCGCGGGATCCTCGACGCGGAGACCGGGACGATAACCCCGGTGTCTGGGCAGGGCTCGCACCAGCTGGCGTCGCTCGCCCGGGCCAACGCGCTGATCATCGTCCCGGAGCCGGTGACCGAGCTGCCCGCGGGATCCGACGTGGACGTCCTGGTCCTGCCATGACCCGCCCGGCAGACCGCGGCCAGCCCGCTGCGTCGCTCACGCACATCGACGAGGCCGGGCAGGCCCGGATGGTGGACGTCTCCGGCAAGGACGTGACGGCCCGCACCGCGACCGCGTCCGGGCGGGTGCTGCTCTCCCCCGTGGCCGTGGCCGCGCTGCGGGACGGCGCGGTCCCCAAGGGAGACGCGCTCGCCGTGGCCCGGATCGCCGGAATCCAGGGCGCCAAGCGCACGCCGGAGCTGATCCCGCTCTGCCATCCGATCGGGCTGCATTCGGTCGCGGTCGACCTCGAGGTGGATGATGATGGCGTCCGGATCAGCGCCACGACCCGGACGGCCGACCGCACCGGCGTCGAGATGGAGGCGCTGACCGCGGTCGCGGTGGCCGGGCTGGCGCTGATCGACATGATCAAGGCCATCGACCCGGCGGCGGTGATCAGCGACGTCAGGGTCGAGGAGAAGGCCGGGGGCAAGACAGGGGGGTGGCGTAGATCATGATCAGGGCACTGGCGATCACGATCTCGAACCGGGCCGCCGCCGGGGTTTACGCCGACCGCTCAGGGCCGGTGCTGGTACGGCTGCTGCGCGCTCAGGGGTGTGAGGTGGACGGCCCGCAGGTGATCGGGGACGGCGATCCCGTCGAGACCGCGCTGCGGGACGCCGTCACGGCCGGCTATGACGTCGTGATCACCACCGGCGGGACCGGGCTGACGCCGACCGACCGCACGCCAGAGATGACGAGAAAGGTGATCGACCGGGAGGTACCCGGCATCGCCGACGCGATCCGGCGGGAAGGGGTGGAGGCCGGCGTCCCCAGCGCGATACTCTCGCGCGGCCTGGCAGGACTGGCCGGGCAGACGCTGATCGTCAACCTCCCGGGCTCGCCCGGCAGCGTCCGGGACGGGATGGCGGTGCTGTCCCGCGTCCTCGTGCACGCGGTCGACCAGGCGCGGGGCAGCGACCATACGCGGCTGGACTGAACCGCCTCCAGGCCGTGAGCGTATCCAGGACGTACTCGTTGGTTCACCGAATGGCGAACTGAACCCGAGCCAGGGAATGATGGTGCCGTGGGACGCATGCGCGGCTGGCCGGTAACCCTTACCGAGCCTGACCTACTCGACCTGCCCGTCAGCCTGCGCCCGGTCCGGGTCAAGGACGCCGCGGCCTGGCGCGACACGCGGGTGCGCAACGCCGCATGGCTTCGGCCCTGGGAGCCGACGAACCCGGAGACCCCGCTGTACCGGTCCAGCCTGGGCCCGTACGTGTCGATGGCGCGGACGATGCGCCGGGAGGCGCGGCAGGGCCTGACCGTGCCCTGGGTGGTGACCTTCGGCGGCCGCTTCGTCGGGCAGCTCACGGTGGGCAGCATCGTTTGGGGGTCGGCGCGGTCGGCGCAGGTGGGCTACTGGATCGACGAGGAGTGCGCGGGCCGGGGCATTACCCCCACGGCCCTGGCCATGGCCATGGATCACTGCTTCTTCGTCATAGGCCTGCACCGGGTCGAGGCGACCATAAGGCCGGAGAATCACGCCAGCCGCAGGGTGGTGGAAAAGCTCGGGTTCCGCGAGGAGGGGCTGCGCCGCCGGAGCCTGCACATCGACGGGGCATGGCGTGATCACCTCTGCTACGCGATGACCGCGGAGGATGCCGCGGGCGGGCTGATGCCCCGCTGGCGCCGGGTGCTGTCGGCGTCGAAGACCGGCTGAGTCGCGTTATCAGCGCGGAGCGACGGCACAGACGCGACCCGAGGACGGAGGAAGTACCGTCATCAGCGCGCAGCGACAGCACCGACGCCGACCCGAGGACGGAGGAAGAGCGCTCAGCGCCGCGTGGTCGGCGGGCGCCGGACCGCGTAGGCGATGTTGATCGCCGCGATCGCGATCCAGACGATGATCAGGCCCCAGGTTCCGGCCGGATGCGTCCCCGCCGCGACGGCGATCGCGCTGAGCGGGATGCCCAGGCCCAGCGTGATGGCGACCATCGCCACGTCGGAGAACGGCCTTCTTGGCGCCCGTTCGGGCTGCTGAGGGACGCTCCGCGCGGCGGCAAGCCGGGCGTCGACGCGCGCGTCGATCTCCCGGCCGACCTTGTCGAGGAACGAGTCGACGACCGCGTCCCTGTAGTCCGGGCCGAGTTCGCCGTGCGTCTCGGCGGCGGCACGTATCTCGTTCGGAGAAAATGACGATGAGCTGCTCACGCAAACACGATATATCGTCCCTGGCGAGGCGCGCACAAACCGGCCTCCGCGCCGATCGCATTGGCCAGCATCTGGTACGCGATCTCGCGACACACCGGGCCGAATGCTCGTCAAACCGCACCATGACCTTTACCGTGCGTGACGTGAGCACGCCCGCTGGTCCATCATGCCCGGAGCCGGGCATCCGGCGCCCCGGGCCTGACGTGAGCCCGGGATAAGCCGTTGAGCAGCGCCATTCTCTATCTCGCGATCGTCGCCATCTGGGCGTGCGTGCTCGTTCCCCGCTGGCTGCGCCGGCCGCATGACGCCGCCCCCGAGTCTCAGGCCCCCGCCGGCAACACGGAGGCCGTGTTCTACGCGGAAGCTCCCGACCACGGGGATTATGGCACGGAGGCCGAGTTCGGCACCGGCCAGGCGGTCTACGCGGATCCTGGCCTGGCCGACTCGGAGGCTCAGGCCGGGACTGGCGAGTATTCCGGCTCCTCAGCCTGGTCCGACTCCCGGGCGTGGTCCGACTCCCAGGCGTGGCCCGGCGCCCAGGCTCGGCCCGACTCCCAGGCATGGCCCGGCGCCCAGGCTCGGTCCGGTTTCGCGGCTCCGGAAGGTTCTGGCCTCCGCCCGGGCGCTGCCCGGGCAAACCGGTACGGCCCGGCGCGCCCGCCCGCCCCCGGCAGCGGCCGCGCCCGCGTCCTGCAGGCACGCCGCCGCATGCTCACGGTGCTGGTCGCCCTGGCCGCCGCGGCCATGGCCTGCGGCGTTACCGGCCTTACGACGTGGTGGACCGCCGTCCCGCCGGTCGGAATGCTGCTGGCGTACATGCTCTTGCTCCGTGAGGCCGCCCGCGCGGATGCCGAGGCCGTCAGGCACGCCGAGGCTTATGCCCGCTATGCCCGAGCGCAGGCCGCCCGCGCGGCCTACGAGCGCGCCCGAGAAGCTCATGTCCAGGCCCGCGCGGCCTCACTGCCGCAGCCCGCCGCGGAGATCATCGACATCTCGCACCGCACGGCGGAGGCCGCCGACCAGCTCTACGACCAGTACGCCGACGCCAACGTCCGCGCCGTCGGCGACTGACCCGGGCCGACCGCTGGCGTGAATCCGGCGGCGAACTGTGCTGCGATCCCCTGGGCTCGCGGGTCGTGGCGAGACCACGGAAGCCTCCTTGCGCGGCAGGCTGGCGCTCGCCGTGAGCGGACAGTCCCCGGAGTTTGCTACGCTGACTGGCGGTCTTTGGGGCTGTAGCGCAGTCCGGTAGCGCACCTCGTTCGCATCGAGGGGGTCAGGGGTTCAAATCCCCTCAGCTCCACCAAGTTCTAGCAGCTCATGGCACTGTTCGATTTTCTGGTGTTCGGATCTGGGAGCCATCGTGGGAGCCATTGTGTGAGCCATGTTGTATGCTTGCCGTATGGCTGAGGCGAAGCGCCGCGGCTACGGCGAAGACGGTATCTACTTCGATCACCGTGACGACTGCCGGGACAGTGTCCATCACAGGACCTGTTCCGGCCGCTGGCGCGGGGTAGTCTCGCTCGGTTTTGACGCCGACGGGAAGCGGATCCGCAAGAAAGTCAGCGGCAAGACCAAGGCCGAGGTCAAGGACAAACTCAAGGCACTGCATTCCGAGCTAGACGCGGGTATCCGGAC
>DASYXX010000911.1:0-4470 GCA_035934395.1 Streptosporangiaceae bacterium | reverse complement strand
ACAGGGGAAAGTGGTCAGAAAGTGCTGCTGCAACGACACCTTTTGACCACTTTCCTGAACTGCGGCCACCCGCACTACCCCTAACGGCCGGGGAGGGGCTTGCCTCGGCGTCGCAACTGGGTCCTGCGGGGCTGGTGCGATGCATGTGGCGATGTGGCCCGGCCGCGGCGCAGGAGCCGGCTGGGTGACGTATGTGCCGGAATCTTCGGTGGGCTCGGCGGGTGCGGCCGCCGTAAGGTCGGGGCATGACGACATTGGGCGGGCTCGCGGCATGACGCAGGCCGGGGAGCCCGGGGGCTGGGGGCCGGAACAGGAGCGGCACTTCCGCGAGGTACGGCTGGGAGAGCCGCGCAGGCTGGACGGCCCGGTACTGCTGGCCGATTACGACCCCGCGTGGCCGGGGCTGTACCAGCGCGAGGCGGCGCGCATCCGCTCCGTGCTCGGCGATCGGGTGCTGCTGCTGGAGCACGTCGGGTCGACCGCGGTGCCAGGGCTCGCGGCCAAGCCCATCATCGACATCCTGCTCGTGGTCGCGGACACCGCCGACGAGGACGCCTACGTCCCGGACCTGGAGCGCGCCGGCTACCGGCTGTGGATCAGGGAGCCCGACTGGCACCAGCACCGCCTTTTCAAGGGCCCGGACACCGACATCAACCTGCACGTCCACCCGCCGGACAGCCCGGAGATCGACCGGCATCTGCGGTTCCGGGACCACCTGCGTTCCGACGGCGCCGATCGCGAGCTCTACGAGGGCACCAAGCGCGAGCTCGCCGCGCGGCGCTGGACCTACGTCCAGCAGTACGCCGACGCGAAAACCCAGGTGGTCGAAGCGATTCTGGAACGGAGCCGGCCGCGCTAGACCGCACGCCAGCCGCTGCGTGATGTACTTGGAAGGTGCAAGGCTCGCCGCAAGGTTCGCCATGGGCGTAGCGATTATCGTCGCTGCCGGTGCCCTGATCGTGGGCTGGCATTTCAGCCAGGCCCACATGGCGCACGGCGCCATTCCGGGCCGGAAATCGCAGCTTGGCCCGCTTCGCAGGGACCGGGCACGCCATCTACTGTGGGTCATCGGGATCGGGGCCCTGATTCTGGTGATCTTCATAGCGATCGGGCGCTGAGCGGTCGCGAGCTGTGCTCCGTAAGCTAATCCGGTGACTCACGCCAGCACGGATGTGACCCCCGCGGCCGAGATCGCCGCCGCCCGCGACCTGCTCGGCCGGCACCCTCTGGTCGACGGGCACAACGACCTGCCCTGGACCTTGCGCGCCGCCGACGAGCTCGACCTGGACACGACAGACCTCACCGCGCCCGTCGCCTCCACCCAGACCGACCTGCCCCGGATGAAGCGCGGCGGCGTCGGCGCGCAGTTCTGGTCCGTCTTCGTGCCCGCGGACCTCGCCGGGGAGACTGCGGTCACCGCGACCCTCGAGCAGATCGACCTCGTGCACGAGATGATCAGGCGCTATCCCGGCGCGCTCGAGCTGGCGCTCACCGCGGCGGACGTCGAGCGGATCAACGCGGCGGGCAGGCTGGCGTCGCTGATCGGCGCGGAGGGCGGGCACTCCATCGGCGCCTCCCTGGGCACGCTGCGGGCCTTCTTCGCGCTCGGCGTCCGCTACCTGACCCTGACCCACAACCGGAACCTGCCCTGGGCCGACTCCGCGACCGACATGCCGTCCGTCGGCGGGCTGACCGACTTCGGGCGCGAGGTGGTGCGGGAGATGCAGCGGCTCGGCATGCTGGTCGACCTTTCCCACGTCTCCCCGGGCACCATGCGCGACGCGCTGGACACGGCGGAGGCGCCGGTCATCTTCTCCCACTCATCCGCGCTGGCGATCTGCGATCACCCCAGGAACGTGCCCGACACCATCCTCGCCCGGCTGCCCGGCAACGGCGGCGTGTGCATGGTGAACTTCGTCCCGTCGTTCATCTCGCAGGCGGCCAGGGACTGGGAGCGGGAGTTCGCCGCCGAGATGGACCGCCGCGGGCTTGACCACAAGAACGTGGCCGCGCGCGGTCACATGCGGGCTGAGCGGGAGCAGTGGATGGCCGGCCATCCCCGGCCGGCGGTCACCCTCGCGGAGGTGGCCGAGCACGTCGAGCACGTCAGGGACGTCGCTGGCATCGACCACGTCGGCATCGGCAGCGACTACGACGGGGTCGACTGGCTGCCCGAGGGGCTGCAGGACGTCTCCTGCTATCCGGCGCTGATCGCGGAGCTGGCCAGCTGCGGCTGGAGCGAGGAGGACTGCGGCAAGCTCGCCCGGGGCAACATCCTGCGGGTGATGCGCGAGGCCGAGGCGGCGTCACGTGCCATCTCAGCGCGGCGCGGTCCCTCCCGCGCCCGCATCGAGGACCTGGACGAGGACCAGCCTGTGGTCAGCTGAACGGCGACGCCGGCTTGTCCTGCAGCTCGCCGTCCAGGTAGACGTCCACCTTCTCGTCGTAGAAGCAGGCGAGCCCGGCGATCTTCTGGCTCTCGGGCAGCGGCGCCCGGTAGATCCAGACGATGTCCTCGTGCACGCCGTGGCCGGCGTCGACCGACCAGTAGCCGGCCGCTCCCTTGTACGGGCAGTGCGTGACCGTCGACGACGGCCGCAGCAGGTCCATCCGGAGGTCGGTCAGCGGCATGTAGTAGCGCACGGGCAGCCCGGTCTCGAACAAGATCCGCGGCTGACGGGACTCGGCCACCGTGACGCCGTCGATCTCGATACGCACGTGCCGGGAGCTGGCCAGGATATCCACGCGCTTGTGGGGGTCGCGCGGGTGCGTGTAGACCGGCTCGTCCTCCTCGAGCCACTCGCTCATCGCGTTCCAGTCGAGCCGGACCAGCTCGCGCAGGTCCTCGAGCGGCGAGCCCGGGTAGCGCAGCGCGGCCCGCTCGGCGGTCGCGGTGGCCACCTTCACGTGCAGCACCTCGCCGTCACCGCGGCTGGGCGAGTGCTCGGTCTCTCCGGCGGGAATCAGCGTGGCGCGCACGTCGGCCGCGGGCAGGTAGTACGTGGGGTAGTACGGCCGCTCCCAGACCAGGAACGGACGCCTCGTGTCGGCCACCAGCTCGCCGTTCAGGTAGACGCGCACCCGCTTGGGGCTGGTCTCGACCCTGACGCTGCCGCGCGACTTCTCGCCCATCGCAACCCTCCGAAGATGACGCCCGGACACTTCGAACATACAGTGGTGCCGGGCGGGGGGAGGCAGGGGATGGGTCAGGGCGGGCGGAGCACAGCGGAGCCGGCGGGCGGGACGGCGGCGCGCTGCGCATGTCCGCATGCGCACAGGTCGGCCAGGTAGCGTCGAAGCTATGCGACTGGGTGTCCTGGACGTCGGGTCCAATACCGTCCACCTGCTCGTGGTGGACGCCTACCAGGGCGCGCGCCCGGTAGCCGCGTTCTCGCACAAAGCTGAGCTGCGCCTCGGCGACCACCTGGACGCGGCCAACCGGCTGACCGAGGACTGCGCCATTCAGCTGCGCGAGTTCGTCGACGAGGCGCTGCGGATCGCGGAGGACAAGGGCGTGCAGGAGCTGCTGGCCTTCGCGACGTCGGCCGTGCGGGACGCGGACAACGGCGACGAGCTGCTGGCACAGATCGAGGGCGAGACGGACGTGACGATCAGGGTCCTGCCGGGCCCGGACGAGTCGCGACTGACGTTCCTGGCCGCGCGGCGCTGGTTCGGCTGGTCGTCGGGCCGCCTGCTGATGCTCGACATCGGCGGCGGCTCGCTGGAGATCGCGTCGGGCGTCGACGAGGAGCCGAGTGTCGCCATCTCGCTGCCGCTCGGCGCCGGCCGCCTGACCCGGGACTGGCTGGTCGGCGACCCGCCGTCGGCCGACGAGGTGCGGCAGCTCCGCAAGCACGTCCGGGCGGAGATCGCCGGGACGGCCGGGTCCGTGATGCGGGACGGGCGCCCCGAACATGCCGTCGCCACGTCCAAGACGTTCCGGCAGCTGGCCAGGATCTCGGGAGCGGCGCCGTCCAGCGACGGCCCCTACGTCCGCCGGATCCTGCGCCACGCCGACGTCACTGCCCTCGCCGAACGGCTTTCGCGGACCACGGCCACCGACCGCGTGCAGCTGCCCGGCGTGTCCCGGGGGCGGGCGCCGCAGCTCGCCGCCGGCGCGATCGTGGCGGACGCGGCCATGGACCTCTTCGGCCTGCCCCAACTGGAGATCTGCCCCTGGGCGCTGCGCGAGGGCGTAATCCTGCGGCGGCTCGACACGCTGCCCGGCTGAGCCGGCGCGTCAGTCGGGCATGATGCGGGTGCTGTCGGCCGGGTCGTCCGAGCCGACCGGCCGCGCGCCAGCGGCGTGGCGGGCACCGTCGCTGGTCCCGGCCGGCCGCCCGCCCTCGCTGTCGGGGCGCGGGGCACTTGCCGGCTTGGAGGCCGCGCCCTGAGCCTGACGGCCCGGGTCCTCGGCCGGGGCATCGGCCGCGCCCTGGCCGTTGGCCGCTCCCGCGGCATCGGCCAGCC
>DASYXX010000910.1:0-4721 GCA_035934395.1 Streptosporangiaceae bacterium | reverse complement strand
GCCCTGACCAGCCAGGCGACCGCGGCGGCCGGGTGCCCGAGCGCGGCGGCGCCCGCCGCGGTCGCGGTGACCTCTCCGTTGTGCTCGAGGACCACCCCGGCGAGGCGCAGGTCGATGCCGTCCGGCGGGACCGGCGCCCCGACCACGTAACGCCCGGCGGAAGTGTTGTCGGCGATCACGTCCGGCAGGGTGAAGCGGTAGTCGACGAAGCGGGAGTCGAGGATCTCGATCCCGGCCGCGACGCCGGCCGTCGCGGCCAGCACGTCGGCCGCGGTCACAGCCGGACCGGACAGGTCGCGGCCCATGACGAAGACGATCTCCGGCTCGGCCCGCGGCTGGATCAGCTGGGCGGTGACCAGGGGCTCGCCGAGGTCAAGCGCGCTCGCGCTGGCCAGGAAGCCGCGAACCGGCTCGTGCACCCCGACCTGGGCCTGCTTCGCCCGCGAGGTCGCCCCGAGCTTCCATCCCGCCAACGGGCCGGCCGCCTCGCGCGCCACCGCCTGGATCGCGTAGCCGGTCGCCGTGTCCAGGCCCGGCAGCCCGTCCGAGAGCGGCGGGATCGCGGCGCGGTCGGCGGTCGCCTTGGCCAGCCTGGCCGCGAGCTCGGTGATGTCCTGGGGCATGGGTCCTCCTGACTGGCCCGCGTCACGGGGCAGCGATCAACCAGACCGCGATCACTGGCCGCCCGCGACCCGCACGGTGACCGGGCCGAGCCGGTCGAACTCCGCCCGGAACACGTCGCCGGCGGCCATCGGCACGGCCGCGTGCATTGACCCCGTCATCACCAGGTGGCCTGGCTCCAGGGCAACCCCGTGCTCTCCGAGCGTATTGGCCAGCCAGGCCACGACCCGCAGCGGATCGCCGAGCACCGCGGCGCCTGCGCCTGTGTCCAGCAGCTGGCCGCCCCGGGTCAGCACCATCCCGATCAGGCGGGTGTCCAGGCCGGCCAGCGGCACGATCCGGCTCGAGATCACGACGGCACCGTTGGAGGCCAGGTCGGCGACCGTGTCCGCCAGCTTGATCCGCCAGCCGACGATCCTGGAGTCGATGATCTCCATCGCCGCGGCCACGCCGGAGGTGGCCCGGCTGGCGTCGGCCACGCTGACGCCGGGCCCGGCGAGCCGGTCGCCAAGCATGAACACGATCTCGGCCTCGAGCCTCGGCTGGATGAACCTGGCCAGCGGCAGCTCAGCGCCGCTGGCATAGACGGTCGACGCCAACACCGGCCCGTAGTCCGGCGAGTCGACGCCCACCATCTGCTGCATGGGCCTGGAGGTCAGCCCGACCTTGTAGCCCACGATCTTCTCGCCGTCGTCCAGCAGCATCCGGACCAGGTGCTGCTGCACCGCGTAGCCGTCGGCCATGCCCAGGCTCGGGTCGGCGTCGGTGAACGGCTCGATCGGGCGGCCGGTGCGGCGCGCCTCGTACAGCGCCGTCGCGGCCGCGGCCGGGTCGGCGATCGGCATGGGCACGTCCTCCAGTCGTCGGCCCGGTGGCTCGGGCGTCGCAGGGCGCCAGTGGCCCCTGCAGCGCGGCCGGGACCGGCGCGGCGACCGGCACTATTATCACTGAGATCCGGGCGGTGAAAAGGGAAATCGGCGTCGCGGTCTCGCTAACGGGCAGGCCAGCCGCGTGTTGCGCCGCCGGACGGGCGGGCGGACAGCCCAGTGGATAGTCTGACAAAGACACACGCGGAGGACCCCCCAGGTCAGCTACCCCAATGAACCCGTCCATGCCGAGCAGCGTTACCGCGTATAGCACGATTCGTCGTCGAATCCAGCGCACGACGACGCTATCGCGGGGTGTAATGCTCTCGTCATGTTCGCTGGGTAGACCTGCCTGCGGCGATGACGTCGTGCGACAGGAGGGCGAGTGCACAGATCGGTCACATCCGGTTCAGATCCCTGGACCGGCGCTCACGATAACGGCCCGGCCGAGGGCGGATCGGCGAGCGGGCTGCAGTGGGGTGCCCCGCAGGGGCCCGCATCGCAGCCCCGCGACCCGCAGCGGCCCGGCCCGGAGTGGGGTGATCCGAGGCAGCGTCGCCCGCAGCAGCGCGACCCGAACGCGCCCGCCCATGAGGGGGGAAGGGGAGGCGGGTGGGGCGACCCGCATGCCGCCGGCCCGCAGCAGCGTGACCCGCAACAGCGCACCGGCCCCCAGCAGCGCACCGGCCCCCAGCAGCGCACCGGCCCGCAGCAGGGCGACCCGCAAGCCGCCGGCCAGCGGCGTGACCCGCGACGCACTGGCCCGCAATGGCCCGCGCATGAGGGAGGAAGGGGAGGCGGGTGGGGCGATCCGCAGTCGCGTGCCCCGCAGCAGCGTGACCTGCAGCCACGCGGCCATGGGCAGCCTGGCCCCGGGCGCCGCGAGGCGCCGCCGCGCGGACCGCAGCAGCGCGACCCCAGCCGGCCCGGCCCGCAGCAACGCGACCCGCAACGGCGCGACACTGAAGGGAGAAGCGGAGGCGGGTGGGGCGACCCGCAGCGCACGGGCCCGCAGCAGGGCGATCCGCAAGCCGTCGGCCAGCGGCGTGACCCGCGACGCACCGGCCCGCAGCGGCGCGACATGGACTGGGACGGTCCGCAGCGCAACGGCTCGGCTCCGGACTGGCGCTACCCGCAGCAGCGTGGCCCTGGACGCGGCCCGGCGCGGCCCGCGCCGCGGCGGCCCGTCCCGGGCTGGCGCGAGCGGAACCAGCAGGCTCTGCCTGACCAAGCCGCTCGGCCGCGCGCCAGTGAGGGGGGAAGGGGAGGCGGGTGGGGGGACGACCCGCAGCGGCCCGGCCCGGAATGGGGTGGCCCGTACCAGGGCGGCCCGGACTGGCGAGGCCCAGGACGACGCGGGCCAGGGGAACGCACCCCAGCCCGGCGCGGCCACAGCGGCCGGAAGCGCCGCCCGCTCCGCCGGCGACGGTGGGCGCAGGTCACGGCGGCGGTGCTGGCTGCGTTCCTGATCACGGTCTCCTGGTCGGTGGGGCACGCGCTCACCATGCCGGGCGGCGGCACCCTGTCGACTCGCCTGGCCGAATGGGCACGCGATCACTACCTCGGCCCAGTGGTGACGTTCGGGGAGTGGCTCACCTACCAGCCGCCTAAGGTCGGCGGCAAGCCGTCCTTCTCGCTCAGCGGCGAGGGAATCGCCGCGGCCAAGGAGCGGCAGCGGAAGCTCCGCGGACGACAGGCCGCGCTGGCGGCCCTGTACGCGCCGCCGCTGCCGCTGAAGACGCTGGCGGGCAGCGCGCTGCCCGGCGAGGGCCAGTGGCGGGTGCTGGCCACGGCCCACGGCAGGCCCGCCATCTTCGGCACCTACCTGCGGGCTAGCCCGGTGTACACGTCTTACGTGGCCGGCATCGCCGAGCTGAACCAGCGCCTGGTCAGATTCCAGCTCCGGCCGGGCTCCGAGGACCCGGGCGGGAGCAACTGGAACGCGCAGCCGTGGATCCCGCCGGGTACCCGCGGCGGCCTGCTGGCCACGTTCAACAGCGGCTTCAAGATAAACGCGTCCGACGGCGGCTTCTTCCTCAACGGCCAGACCGTGGGCACGCTCACCAACGGCGTCGCGTCCGAGGTGTATTACCGCGATGGGCACATGACGATCGGCGTGTGGGGCCAGACTGTGCACATGACGCCTGACGTGGTGGGTGTGCGCCAGAACCTGCACATGATCGTCATTCACGGCCAGGTCCCTGCAACGGTGGACAACAACGTGGAAAGCAGCTGGGGGGCCACGCTGGGCGGCGGGTACAACGTGTGGCGGTCCGGGATCGGCGAGACACGGAACGGGCGGATCGTCTTCGCCTACGGCCCGGCGCTGAACGTGCGGGAGATCGCCGCGCTGCTGCAGCGTGCCGGGGCCGTGACGGGCATGCAGCTCGACATCAACCCGCAGTGGATGTCGTTCCAGTACTACCTGCCGAAGGGCCACCCGAACGACCCGACGCCGTTCAACCTGCTTCCCACGGAGAACGCGCCGCCCGACCACTACTACTCGATCAACGGCCGCGACTTCACGACTGTGTACTCTCGGTGACGTCCCCTCCGCGAGAGGCCGACGTCCCGGCCGCAGCCCCGGCCGCTGTGCGGCCCGCGCTCGCCCGCTACCCGGCTCCGCTGAACTGGGTCGTGGCGGTCGTGCAAACCGCACGGCCCCGGCAGTGGCCCAAGAACCTGCTGGTTTTCGCCGCGCCGCTGGCGGGCGCGTCGCTCGGCCGCGACGACGGGCTGCTGTACGCGCTGGCCGCGACGGCCGCCTTCATCGCCGCGTCGGCCGCCGTGTACTTCGTCAACGACGTGATGGACGCCGAGCGGGACCGGCAGCATCCGACCAAGAGGTTCCGTGCGGTGGCGTCGGGCCGGCTGCCTAAGGCGCATGCGCTGGCGATGGCCGCGCTCGGCATCGTCGCCAGCCTGGCCGTGGCGTTCTGGATCCGCGAGCCGCGCCTGTCCGCTGTCATCGGCGCGTATCTCGTCTTCTCGGTCCTGTACTCGGCCAGGCTCAAGCACGTTCCCGTGGTCGAGCTGGCCTTCGTCGCGGCCGGCTTCGTGCTGCGCGCCCTCGGCGGCGCGATCGCCACGCATGTTCCCCCGTCCGCCTGGTTCCTGCTCGTGTGCAGCCTCGGCGCGCTGATGGTCGCGATCGCCAAGCGTTACACCGAGCTCGCCGCGCTCGACGGGGATGCCGCCAGGCACCGCCCGGTCATGCGCTGGTACACCCCCGCG
>DASYXX010000853.1:0-4207 GCA_035934395.1 Streptosporangiaceae bacterium | reverse complement strand
CGTCTGCACCGCCGCGGTCCTGGACGAGCTGTCCGGCTACGCCCCGGTCCTGGCCGTGCTCGGCAACAACGACGGCCCCGACGTGGCCGAGTGGGGCGCCCCGGAAACGCTGCAGACTAACCTTGACGGCCTGCGGGTGGCGATGATCCACGACAGCGGCGCGGCGCCGGGCCGGCTGCGCCGGCTGCGGCGCCGGTTTCCTGACGCGGGCCTAGTCGTCTTCGGCCCCTCGCACATACCCCTCGACGAAGCGGGCGAGGGGATCCGCATCGTCAACCCCGGCTCACCCACCGACCGGCGCCGCCAGCCGCAGGGCACGCTCGCCGTGTTGCGCATCGAGTCGGGCGAGCTTGTCGAGGCCAGGATCATCCCGGTGACCTGACCGCATTCGGCGGCGTTCGAGCGGGCCGGGCGCGGGGCAGCCCGCTTCGGGCTGAGGCCCGAGACGGCTGGGGCCGTTGTGACGCATCTGTCGCGGTCCGCCGCCCCCGCCGGGCATGAATGAACCTCCGGACTCGTCAGGGTAAGCCCAGCGGTACATCTATCACCGGAGGCCGGATTGCCGGGCGCGCTGACCGTCGCGCAGCCTTGAGGCATCTGAGGTTGGTGTTGCTGATAGGGCCAGGCGAGATCCGTGCGACGACCCAGCCAGCGCGAGTCTCTCGTCGGCGCTAGGGGAGTTCAGGCCTCGGGGAGGAGGCAAAGCAGGGCGTGCGGGTCAGGCCTCGGGGGCGAGCCAGAGTACGCCGAGGGGCGGCAGGGTGACCGCGGCCGAGAACGGCCGGCCGTGCCATGGCTCGGCGACGGCCTCGACGGCCCCGAGGTTGCCCACGCCGCTGCCGCCGTACTCGGCCGCGTCCGTGTTGATCACCTCGCGCCACCGGCCGCCGACCGGCAGGCCGATTCGGTAGTCATGATGGGGCTCGCCGGAGAAGTTCGCCACGCAGGCGATCGCGCCGGGCCCGCCGCCATTCGGGCCCGGGCCGGGAAACCGCAGGAAAGCCAGCACGTTCGCATCGGCGTCGCTGGCGTCGATCCAGGCGAAGCCGTCCGGGGTGAAGTCCTCGCGCCATAGGGCCGGGAGGTCACGGTAGGCCTGGTTCAGGTTCCTGACCAGTCGCTGCACCCCGCCGTGGAACCCCCCGGGCTGGATGCTGTCGCTCAGCGCCTGCCAGTCGAGGCCGACCTGCTCCGACCACTCGGCATCCTGCCCGAACTCCGACCCCATGAACAGCAGCTGCTTGCCGGGATGCGCCCATTGGTAGGCCAGCAGTGCCCGCAGCCCGGCGAACTGCCGCCACCGGTCGCCCGGCATCTTGCCCACCAGCGAGCCCTTGCCGTGCACCACCTCGTCGTGTGAGAGCGGCAGCACGAAGTTCTCGGTGAACGCGTAGATCATCGAGAACGTGATCTCGTTCTGGTGATAGTGCCGGAACACCGGGTCCGTGGACAGATACGACAGCGTGTCGTGCATCCAGCCGAGATTCCACTTGAGGCCGAACCCGAGCCCGCCCAGGTGAACCGGCCTGGTCACGCCCGGCCAGGCCGTGGACTCCTCGGCGATCATCATGATCCCCGGCATCCGCCTGTAGCAGGTCGCGTTCACTTCCTGCAGGAAGGAGATCGCATCCAGGTTCTCCCGGCCACCGTAGACGTTCGGCGTCCATTCCCCGTCGTTGCGCGAGTAGTCCAGGTAGAGCATGGATGCGACCGCGTCCACCCGCAGGCCGTCGACATGGAAGTCCTCGAACCAGTAGATCGCGTTGGCGACCAGGAAGTTGCGGACCTCGGCCCGGCCGAAGTCGAAGATGAACGTGCCCCAGTCCGGGTGCTCACCGCGCCTGGGGTCGGCGTGCTCGTACAGCGGCGTGCCGTCGAAACGGGCCAGCGCCCAGTCGTCGCGGGGGAAGTGCGCGGGCACCCAGTCGACGATCACGCCGAGTCCGGCCTGGTGCAGCCGGTCCACCAGGTAGCGGAACTCGTCCGGCGTGCCGAACCGGGATGTGGGCGCGTAGTACGAGGTCACCTGGTAGCCCCAGGACCCGCCGAACGGGTGCTCGGCGACCGGCAGGAACTCCACGTGGGTGAACCCGAGCTGGGTGACATAGGCGGTGAGCTGGTCGGCCAGCTCGACGTAGCTGAGCCCGGGGCGCCACGAGCCGAGGTGCACCTCGTACACGCTCATCGGCTGGGCGAGCGGGTCACGGCCGGCCCGCGCCGCCATCCAGTCCTGGTCGCTCCACTCGTAACGGGACTCGTAGACCACCGACGCGGTCGCGGGCGGGCGCTCGGCCTGCGCGGCCAGGGGATCGGCCTTCCGATGCCAGCCGCCGTCCGGCCCGCGGATCTCGTACTTGTACTTCGTGCTCGGGCCGACCCCCGGTACGAACAGCTCCCAGACGCCTGACGCGCCCAGGGATCGCATCGGGTGCGCGCGCCCGTCCCAGTGGTTGAAGTCGCCGATCACCCGGACGCCGCGCGCGTTCGGGGCCCATACGGCGAACGCCGTCCCGCCGGCCTTCTCGCTGAAGTGTGCGCCGAGCGCTCGCCACAGCTGCTCGTGCCGTCCCTCCCGGATCAGGTGGAGGTCGACCTCGCCGAGCGTCGGCAGGTGCCGGTACGGATCGTCGATAACGATCTCGGGCAAGGTCCTGCCGTCGGCCTCCGGTGCCGGGTAGGCGACCGCCAGCCGGTAATCCGGGACCTGGCTGACCGGCAACGTGGCGGCGAACACCCCCTCGTGCACATGGGCCATGGGGTACCGGCGCCCGTCGGGGAGCACGACGGAGACCGACGCCGCGAGCGGCCGCAGCGCGCGCACCACGGTCCCGGATTCCGTCACGTGCGCGCCGAGTACGGAGTGCGGGTCGTGGTGGGTCCCGTCCAGGATCGCGTCGATCTCGGCGAGGCTCACCTGACCGGGCCGGCCGGCCGGGGCATCCGCGGCAGCCAGGCCTTCCGGGCTGGGCTCGGCGGGCGGGCTGGCCTCGGCGGCCTGGCCGGGAGCGGAAGCCCGGTCGGCGGTCCGGCGGGGGCTGTCCTCTGGGCTGGGTTTTTGAGTCATAACGCAGCCGCTATCGAGCCGAGCGGTATGGGCAGCCAGGCCGGGCGGTGCCTGGCCTCGTACACCACCTCGTACACCGCCTTGTCGAGCATGAGTGCGCGCAGCAGCGGCGCGTTGGCCTGCGGATCCATCCCGCCGGCCTCAGCGTACCCCTTGCAGAACGCCGCCTGGCTGCGCTCGACCCACTCGCCGGAGATGTCGCGGAGCGCCGCGGCGTCCGGGCGGTCGAGCAGCTGATGCCGCGCGGCGTAGTCGAATGAGCGGAGCATGCCGGCCACGTCTCGCAGCGGGACGCTGCGGGCCCGCCGCTGGGCCAGGGGCATGACCGGCTCGCCCTCGAAGTCCAGGACCACCCAGCCGGTCGGGGTGCGCAGCACCTGGCCGAGGTGGTAGTCGCCGTGCACCCGCTGCAGCGGCAGCGGGCCGCTCATCTCGGCCAGGTCGGCATAGTAGCCGCGCAGCTTATCCGCGTACGGGTGCAGCTGGGGCACCTCTACGCTGACCCACTCCAGCTTGCTGGTCATCTGCCCGGCCAGGTCGTGCAGCGCTCCCGGCGGGTTATCGGCGGTGCCGAACTCCGCGGCCAGGTCGGCATGCACCTCGGCGGTGGCCACGCCGAGCCGGAACGCCTCCCCGGCGAAGTCGCCGCCCGCCTGCTCCGGCCGGATCGATCCCGCCTCGCTGACGCCGTCGCCCGAGTACAGGTCGCGCAGGCTCGTGACCGCCAGCGACCAGCCATCGCTCGCCGCCGGCAGGTAACGCGACAAGATCGCCAGCAGGGTCGGGTCGGTGTCGCCGTGGATGGTGGTCTCGATCCAGCCGTACGGCTCGGCGACGTGCGCAGAGCCTCGCCGGGCCAGTGCCTCATTCATTTCCAGATCGGGGTGCTGGCCGGGGACCAGCCGCCGGAGCACCTTGAGGATCGCCGCGTCGCCGAACGTCAGGCTGGTGTTGCTCTGCTCGCCGGTCATCACCAGGCTGTGGAGCCGGGAATCGATGACCGCGCCGGGCTCCCTGACGAAGCGCAGCGGGCCGACGGTCAGCTGCTCGGAGATGCCGCGCAGCAGGATCGCGGTGAGCGCGGGATCGTGCAGCGCGTCATAGGCGGTCGCGCCGGGTCCGGCCGGCCCGATGACGGCGTGC
>DASYXX010000102.1:0-2452 GCA_035934395.1 Streptosporangiaceae bacterium | reverse complement strand
TGAACTCGCTGTCGTGCGCCTCGGCGGGCAACTGCGCCGCCGGCGGGTTCTACACCGACGGCTCCGGTCACCGGCAGGCGCTGGTGGCCAGGGAGACGAACGGCACCTGGCGCCCGGCGATCGAGGTGCCCGGCTCGGGCGCCCTGAACGCGGGCGGGAATGCCCAGGTGGCATCGGTGTCGTGCGCCTCGGCGGGCAACTGCGCCGCCGGCGGGTTCTACACCGACGGCTCCGGTCACCTCCAGGGGTTCGTGGTCAGCCAGACGAACGGCACCTGGCGCACGGCGATCGAGGTACCCGGCCTAGGCACCCTGAACAAGGGCGGGGTTGCCGTCGTCAACTCGGTGTCGTGCCGCTCGGCGGGCAACTGCGCCGCCGGGGGACCCTACAAGGACGGCTCCGGTCACCTCCAGGCGTTCGTGGTCAGCCAGGCCTAGGAGTCTGCTGAAAATCTTGATGGGTTTCCTGGGCCCGGATGTGGGTGATGCTGGGAGGACCGGGGTCAGGTGATTGCGGGGCCTATGTAAGGGCCCAGGTGCCGTCGCTGGTGCGGGTGAGCCCGAGGTTGACGAGTCTGCGGAGGTTGAGGGCGGCGGCCCGGTGGTGGAGCCAGGTGTTGTTCTTGATGATGCCGCGGTAGGGGACGCGGCGGTTGCCGTGGGCGACGAGCCAGGCGATAGCCCGCTCGACTGGGGGGCGCCACTGGCGGTATTCGTCTTGCCAGGCCGGGTCGGCGGCGGCTTGGCGGGCGGCGGCGAGCAGTGCGTGTTGCGGGTGGACGGTGAGGACGCGCCCGGCCTTGGCGGTGGTGCAGCGCTCGCGCAGCGGGCAGCCGCGGCAGCGCGCCTTGAACAGGGCCTGGCGGTCGCCGTCGGCTTGGGGGCGGCCCAGGGCGACGGTGTGCCCGGCCGGGCAGGTGACCGTGCCGGCCTGGTCGTCGATGGTGAAGTCGTCGACGGTGAAGCCGCCGGGGACGGCCGGCCGCAATGGAGGTGGTTTGATCACCAGCGCGTGGCCGCCTGATTGGAGGCGCTCGCGCAGGTCGCCGGTGCCATAAGCGGTATCACCCAGGACGGTTAACTCCTCTTGCTCGCCGGCCAGCAGGCCGGCCGCGACCGCGGCCTCGTGATTGGCCGGGCCGCTGCCGCCGGTCAGCGCCACCGCGGTGAACAGCCCGGTCTCGGGCTCGAAGGACACGTGCCCTTTGAAACCGTCCTGGTGGCGGCTGCGGTTTTTGTGGATGTGCCGCGCCTCAGGGTCGACGGTCGAGACCACCCGGTCCCTGGCGGTGCGCTTAGCGATCCGCCACCGCCCGTCAGACCCGTCTGAGCCCCCGGCCGGCTCCACGTCCTGCCCGGCAACCAGGGCCAGCAGCCCGACCGCATCGGCGGCCTTCCCGCCGAGCCGCTGCCCGGGCAGATGTTCCAGCAGGTTCAGCGCGTCGGTGACCAGGGCATCCACCAAAGCCGCCCGCGCCGCCTCGTCGTTCCAGGCAATCTTCGGCTTGCCCGGGTCGCCGTAGTCGTGCGCGGTGCACCACCGGCCCGCCACCTCACCCGCGCCGGGCACCTCGCGGATCACCCGGCGGACCGCGGCGATCAGCTGGGTCACGGTGTCCTGGGTAGCCACCGCGTCATCCAGCACCGTAGAATCCAGCGCCCGCCGGCGCCTGCCCGCCAGCACCCCCGTGGCCGCCACCACCTGCCGCACCGCCGAAAACAGCCGGTTCGGGTCACCCGAGCGCCCCAGCCGCCGCCGGAAGTAAGTCAGCAGCGACGGGTCAAAGGCGGTATCCAGCAGCCCCAGCCCGCAGGCGGCCTTCCACCGCAGGTCACACCGCAGCTCCTGGACCGCCTCGAAGTCCGACAGCCCATGCAGCGCCTGCAGCACCACCGTCGCCGCCAGCACCTGCGGCGGCAAGCTCGGCCGCCCATTGGGCGAGGGATACATATCCGCGAACATCCCCGCCGGGAACAGCGCCTCCCGGTGCTCGGCCAAAAACGCGAACACGCTCCCAGCCGGGATCAGCTCCCGGCACGCCTCCCACACATCCGGCCCAGCCGGCTCCCCGACTCGCTGACCTTGCATACCAACAACTGTGCCCGCCACCAACCACAACTGGCCAGGACTTACAAGATCTTCAGTGATCTCCTAGGGGCGGCTCGAGCGTGCACGCCGCGTTCAATGTGCTGCTCGTCAGATGAGACACCAAGGCTGGGCTGAACATGCGGTTGCTAGTTCACGTCAGGGTCCGTCAATCAATGCGCGTCGGCAACGCACTCAATTCGGCACGACCGGACGGGTCGGTCGCGTGAGCCGACCCGTTCTCACATCGGCATGAGAGCAAGTCGGAGGCTACGGCTAGCGGCGCTCAGATCACCCGTTCGCGTGCGGCTGGACGGCCTGCGAAGGTATCCGGGCTGCCGAGCAGATCCGCGGTTACACGCGCGGG
>DASYXX010000788.1:0-5038 GCA_035934395.1 Streptosporangiaceae bacterium | reverse complement strand
TCGCTGCACTACACGATCGCCGGCGGCGCGCTCGCCGCGCCGACGCCCAGCTTCTTCGGCGCCGACCCGGCCGAGGCCGCGCTGCCCGGCGGCGGGGTCCTGCGGCCATGCGCCGTGCTGGAGGACCTCGGCCGGGAACTGGTCCGCTCCCTGGATGAGAGCCAGGCCGCCGCGGCGCGGCTCGCGCCGCTCCCGCCGCCGGACATCGTCACCGGCAACCGAGCGGTGGTGGAGGAGGGTCTGTGGGTCGTCCGGCCGCACGAGCTGTTCCGCGACGTGGAGATGATCCCGGCGCCCATGCTCGACGGGCTCCGGTCCCGCCTGGCCGCCGATGAGCAGGCGCTGGGCCCGGCCGCGATCCGGTCGCTGTCCTGGTCGGCCACGCCCGCGGGGGTGTCCTGGCCGCAGCTGCGGGCGGGCCAGCGCGAGATGCTGGCCGCGCTGCTGGGCGCCTACACCGACCGGCTCCCCGACGAGGCCGCCGCCGCCGAGAACGCGAAGATCACCGGCGACTCCGCCGGGCTACTGCACTTCGCCTGGGCGGGCAGTACCGAGCCGCACCGGCCGCATTACTACCGGATCCAGGGCCCGCGGCTGCTGGTCGAGTACGACAACACCCAGCGCGACGCCAACCATGCCCACTCGGTCTGGCGCGACCCGGTCGGCGACTTCGGCCGCGACGTCCTCGCCGACCACTACGCGGCCAGCCACTGATCATGCGGGCTCGCGCCGTTCGACCGCCAGGGCGTCCTCGATCAGGCGCGCGGCCGCCAGCAGCGCCATGTCCGCGCCGCGCGGGGCGGACAGCTGGTGGGCACCGATCGTGCGACCGATGGCACCGGCACCGATGATGGTCAGCCGCACGTCAGCCCCGCTTCCCTCGGTGCCTGGAACCTACCAGGCCCGGGGATGCCCGCCGCTGCGGTCGCCGGGCCGGCGGTGTCGCCGGCCCGGACGGCCGCATCCTTTCCCCCTTCAGGCGGGCTGGGGCACGATCCGGATGTAGGGCCTGGGCTGCTTCCACTCGCCGAAGATCTGCCTCGCCTCGTCGTTCGGGACCGAGCCCGCGATGATCACGTCGTCGCCGGGCTTCCAGTTGACCGGGGTGGCGACGCGGTGCCTCGCGGTCAGCTGGAGGGAGTCGAGCACCCGCAGCACCTCGTCGAAGTTGCGGCCGGTGGTCATCGGATAGACAAGGATCAGCTTGATCTTCTTGTCCGGGCCGATCACGAACACGTTCCGGACGGTCTGGTTGTCGGCCGGCGTACGTGCCGCCGCGTCGCCGGACACGCTGGCCGGGAGCATCCCGTACAGCTTGGCCACGGTGAAGTCCGCGTCCCCGATCACCGGGTAGTTGGGCGCCGCACCCTGGGTCTCCTCGATGTCGTGCGCCCATCGCGCGTGGTCGCCGGTCGAGTCGACTGACAGGCCGATGATCTTCACGCCGCGGCGGTCGAACTCCGGCTTGATTCTGGCCATGTAACCCAGCTCGGTCGTGCACACCGGCGTGAAGTCCTTCGGGTGCGAGAACAGCACCGCCCACGAGTCACCGATCCAGTCGTGGAACCGGATCGGCCCCGTGGTCGTCTCGGCCTCGAAGTCCGGTGCGGTATCACCAAGTTGCAGCATCGCGCATCCTCCCGTAGCAGATGCGCGTGACCCTACGTGACTTGGAGCGACGCCGAAATCCTGGATTCCCCCACTGTTTAAGTACCGCTGAGCTCCCGGGCGCCGCCCGCCTCCCCCGCTTCCTTCACCAGGCCTGCGAGCTGTATGCGTGAGCGCACGCCCAGCTTGGCGTACGCCCGCGACAGGTGGGCCTCGACCGTGCTCACCGTGATGTGCAGGGCCTGGGCGATCTCCTTGTTCGACTGCCCGCCGACGGCGAGGTCCGCCACGCGTTGCTCGGTTGGCGTCAGCTCGCCGGACTGACGCGGTCGGCGAGCGCCGACGCGGGCGAGCTCGGATCGCGCCTCAGCCATCCAGCCCGGTGAGCCCAGCCGCTCGAACGTCGCCGCCGCGTCATGCAGCGCCTGGCGGGCGGCTCCCCAGCGCCTCGCCCGCCGCAGAGCGCGGCCGAGCGCCAGCAGCGTACGTGCCTGGTCGAACGGCAGACCGAGACGCTCGAAGTCCGCCGCGGCCTCCGCCATCTGCGTGACGGCCTGGTCGTCGTGCTCCCCTCCGGACAGCCTGATCACGCCATCGCATCGCTTCGCCGAGGCAAGCCCCCACGGATGTGCCTGGCATTCGGACAGGGCTCGGAGGCGAGCGGTCACCGCCGCCGCTTCAGCCGGCGCGCCGACCGCCACCAGGGCCTCGACCAGCTCCGGCGCCACGGGGAAGGCGCCCGGATCCTCCACCCCCTGATGCTCGGCGTGCTCCCACACAGCACGCAGCCACTCGGCGGCGTCTCCCGGCTGGTGCGCGAGCAACGCGGCCATCCCCAGAGCCCGGGATGCCTCCAGGACCTGCCAGCGGTAGCCGCGGGCCTGGGCGTCGGCGAGCGCCGGCGCCGCCCACTCCACGGCCGCCTGGGCGTCGCCTTGCCCCGCGGCCAGCAGCGCCCGGCACCGCTGGTAGGTGGGTGTGATCAGCGACTGTAGATCCTCGGACTCGCCCCACTCGTCCAGCAGCCTCGAGGCTGCGGCCCACTGCGCGGTCCGCAGCTCCAGCTCGCATACGTTCAGGCGCAGCCAGGCGTATCCCACCCCCTCGCCCCGCTCATCGGCGACGGACAGGAAGGCGCCCAGGATGACGCGGGCCCGCTCCACCTCGCCGCGCCAGACGGACCGGAGCCCGGCCAGAGGCTCGGGCGAGTCGATCACGCCCGAGGTCGCGGCCGATACCGCTCGGAACCGCTCGCAGAGGTCGTCGATCGGACGCCCGCGCAGGCAGCGAGACCAGCCCAGCGGGCGCAGCGCGAGCCGCTCGAGCTCTGGCCCGGCGCCGGCCGCGTCGTGTAGGGCCTGCAGCGCCCAGGCCTCGGCCTCCCTGATGCGCTCGACGCCCTCGGCGGCCGTGCTGAGCGCCTTCCGGGCAAGAACCTCGGCGCGCAGCGATGCGTCATTCCCGCATTCAGACAGCGCCTTGTCAAAGTAGGGAGCCTTGCCGTAGTACGACTGGGAGCTGACGACCCCGCCCTCCGACAGCAGCAGCCAGGCCCGCACCCGCGGGCCGCCCTCGGGGAGCCACTCCAGCTCCGGCATAAGGAGATCAGTGACCCGCTGACGCTCACCAACCCGCTCGAGATAATCCGCGAGGGTGAGCACCCGCTCGGTTCGCTCGCCGCGCTCGCGCGGGGTCAGCCGCAGCGCGTGCTCACCCAGTTCCGCCGCCTCACGCGCCGCCCCTCGCGTTGCGGCCGCCGCGGCCGCCGCGGCGACCGTGCGCGCGAGCTGCTCGTCCGGATGCGGTGTCCCGAGCGCGAGGTGCCGGGCCCGGCGCTCCCGCTCGGTGATCACCCCCGCCAGCTCCCGATGAACCGCCTGGCGCCCGGCCGGGTCAGAGTTACTCCTCGCCGCCGCGGCCAGCAGCGGGTGTGCGGCCCGGGCCCGGTCACCGTCGACCACCACGACCCCGGCGGCGAGTGCTTCGCTGATCACCCCGGGAGGAGCAATGGCGCCCAGCTGAGCCAGGTCCAGGTCGCCGCCCAGCGCGAGGGCCAGCAGGAGCCCGCGGACCGGGCCCCGCAGCTGCGACACGCGCTTGCCCAGCAGCTCCTCCACGGTGTCCGGCACAGGCAGGTCCTGCCCGAGCGCGGGCGGTCCGCGCCTGGCCAGTGTCCGCCCGACCTCCAGCGCGAAGAGCGGATGGCCCAGGGTGGTCTCGAAGACCCGGCGCAGCACGTGGCGCGGCATCGTCAGACCCAGCCGGTCCGACAGCATGCGGCGCATGGCAGCGAGGCTGAGGGGCCCCACCTCAACGATCTGGGGCCCAGCCAGGGCAAGCGCCCGTTCGACGACCGAGTCGGATCCCGGGCGCGCGGCGAGGAGGATTCGCGCGCCAGGCCCCTGAAGCCGGCGAACCGCGAACGCGAGCGCGTCCGCGGTGGGCCGGTCGAGCCACTGAAGGTCGTCCACGGCCACGAGCAACGGCCGGACGGCGGCCAGCTGACGCAGCAGGCCCAGCAAGCCCAGGGCGATCGCCCGCGGCATCGCCGGGTCGCCCCCGGGGTCGGCGCGCAGCAGCGCCACCTCCAGCGCTCGGCACTGCGGCGCGGGTAGGTTGCCGAGCCGTCCTGGCTCGACGCCGTCCAGCAGGTCGGCCAGGCCCGCGAACGACAGGCTCGTCTCCGCGCTGGCCGGCCGGGCGGACAGCACGCGCATCCCGCGGGCCAGCGCCGCCTCGCGCCCAGCCTGCCACAGCGTCGTCTTGCCGACCCCCGGGCCGCCCTTGAGCATCAGCGCCCTGCTGCCGTCCGTCGCGGCGACGAACTCCCCCAGAACCCTAAGCTCGAGCTCACGCCCGACGATCCCGGCGGTCCCTTCCCTAGCCGCGAGTCGCGTCACATGGAGAATCTATGCCCGGCGTGCATGATTCGCCCGGGCGGCGGTCAGAGCAGGGTGGCCCATCGCCCACATGGCCGACCCGCGCGGAAGAGGGCGAAAGCCGCATAACGGGCGACCGTCGGGCCGGTGACGGGCCCTGCCACGGCTGGCGCACCCGAGCACCTCCGGACTTGTCCGCTACGAGGGTCAGGGTGAGCCTGAAACCTGTATCGGTCAGGTGCGGGACAGGCCCGCGCGCACCCAGCATGGCCTGCGCTGTGTCACGTTCGTTAGCCGGGCGCCGTCCTCCGAAGTGATGGACCACATCGAAAGCACCTCATCCGAGGCACGCATGGTCGCGCGGTCATCGGAGCCCGGCCGGGCAGCCAGCGGGCCGGGGATTGCCATCGTGGTTATCGCCGGGGCCGGGTTCGCCGCGCTGGCGCTGCTGGTCGCGGCCGCGGTCGTCCGCGTCCGCGCCGGTGAGATCAACCCCGCCCACGCGAACTGACCTGCCACATCAGCCACCATCGTTAGGAGAAAAAGGAATG
>DASYXX010000787.1:0-3390 GCA_035934395.1 Streptosporangiaceae bacterium | reverse complement strand
CAGGGTGTCGTCGTAGAGCTGCTTCAGGAGCTCGTCTCGCGTCATGCGGCACCTTCCTTTCGCTGGCCTCGGGCGCGCTGCTGCTGGTATCCGAGCACGGCGGACAGGGCGTTGGCCTCGGCCACGCACTGGGCGGCGATGGCCGGTATGCGCCTGGCGGTCAGCCGGGTGGCCGGGCCGGACACCGACAGCGCGGCGACCACAGTGCCGTCCCGGTTGGGCGACCCCCCGGAACCCCCCGCGGTGCCGTCAAGGGGGGGCGACCCCCCGGGACCCCCGGCGGTGCCGTCCCGGGGGGGCGACCCGGCCCGGTAGACCGGTGCCGCCACGGCGACCAGGCCGGGCTCGAGTTCCTCGTTCGTCACCGCGTAACCCCGGCGCCGCACCTCGGTCAGGTCCGCCTGGAGCGCGTCGCGGCTGGTGATCGTCTGCCCGGTGCGGCGGACCAGGCGGCCGGGCGGCAGTGACGCCGCCCCGTAGGCCAGCAGCACCTTGCCGAGCGCCGCGCAGTGCAGCGGCACCGACAGGCCGACCCAGTTGGTCCCGCCGATCAGGTATGTGCTGTCCACCTGCGCTACCTGCTCCACCATGCCGCGGCTGGCCACGCCGAGGTTGATGGTCTCGCCGGTGGCTTCGCCCAGCCGGTCCAGGAACGGCTGGGCCACGGTGATCAGGCCGGCCTCGGCGCCGCCACGCCAGGCGTAGGAGACGAACACCTCGCCGGGCCGGAACCGGCCGCGGGTGTCGCGCTGGACCAGGCCGTTCCGCTCCAGGGCCATGAGCAGCCGCGATGTGGTGCTCTTCGCCAGCCCGCTCGCCGCGGTCAGCTCCGTGAACGTGACCGGCTCCGGGCAGTGCACGACGCGGACCAGCAGCTGGGCGGCGCGATCGACCGCCTGCGTTCCGTTGGGGCTAGTCAATTGCGGTCCCTTGACGATCCACTTCAAGCATGCGAGTTCCATGTTACGGAACCTTGTTCTACTATGTGATCCTAAGTGGAGGTGTCATGTTCCGCAACCGCATGCCCCGTTACGAGATCCTTTCCCCGGATGCCGTGGCGGTGCTGGACGCCGGCTGGCGCCGCATCGTGTCCGAGATCGGCGTGCAGTTCGCCAAGCCCGAGGCCGTGGAGCTGTTCCGGAAGGCCGGCCAGACGGTCGAAGGCGACGTGGTCAAGCTCGATCCCGAGTTCGTGCTCGAGCAGGTGGCCAACGCGCCGCGGGAGTTCGACGTCCAGGCCCGCAACCCGGCCAACAGCGTGCACATCGGCGGTGACCACATGGTGTTCGGCGCGGTCTACGGGTCGCCGTTCGTCCGCGAGGGCGAGGTGCGCCGGGACGCCACGCTGGACGACTTCCGGCGCCTGGCCATGCTGGCCCAGTCGTTCCCGCAGCTGGACTCCGCCGGGGGCGTGATCTGCGAGCCGAACGACGCCCCGCTCGACTCCCGGCACCTGGACATGATCTTCGCGTTGCAGACCGTGACCGACAAGATCTACATGGGCAACGTGGTGTCCGGCCCGAACGCCGCCGACACGATCGCGATGACCGAGATCCTGTTCGGCGGGCGCGCCGCGATCGAGGCGACGCCCGCCACGATCTCCCTGATCAACTGCAACTCCCCGCTGCGCTGGGACGACCGGATGCTGGACGCGCAGTTCGAGTACTGCGCCGCGAATCAGCCGGTGGTGCTGACGCCGTTCCTGCTGATGGGCGCGATGTCACCGGTAACGATCCCGGCGGCGCTGGTGCAGCAGCTGGCCGAGGCGCTGTCCGGGATCGCGCTCGCGCAGCTGATCCGCCCCGGCTGCCCGGTGATCTTCGGCTCGTTCCTGTCCAACATCGACATGCAGTCCGGCTCGCCGTCGTTCGGGACCCCTGAGTCCGGGATCGGCCTGCTGTGCACCGGACAGCTCGCCCGGCACTTCGGGCTGCCGTTCCGGACGGGCGGCGGCCTGAACTCCAGCCAGACCTGCGACGCGCAGGCCGCGTACGAGTCGCTGATGACCCTGCTGCCCACGTTCCTGGCCGGTACCAACTGGGTGATGCACGCGGCCGGGTGGCTGGAGGGCGGCCTGGTCTCCTGCTACGAGAAGTTCATTGTCGACATCGAGCTGCTGCGGATGCTGCAGGTGGAGTTCACGCCGCTGGAGATCGACGCGGAGACGCTGGCGTTCGGGGCGCACGAGGAGGTCGGGCACGGCGGCCACTTCCTCGGCGCCGCGCACACCATGGAGCGCTTCCGCGAATGCTTCTACCGGCCGCTGCTGTCGTCCACGTCGAACTACGAGCGCTGGCTGAAGCAGGGCGGCAAGGACGCGACGGCCCGGGCCGGGGAGATCTACGCGAAGACGCTCGAGGAGTACCAGCCGCCGCCCATGGACGACGCGATCCGGGCCGAGCTCGAGGAGTTCGTGACCCGCCGCCGCGCCGAGCTCGGCGACTAGCTCACGGGACCCCCCGCTCCAGATCGCGCCGCGTCGCCCGTCACGGCGCGCCGTCATCGGCCTGCCCGAAGCCCTCTACGAGGTGCCCGGCAGGGCGCCCGGCACCGTTGGCAGACGGCGCCGGGCCATCGCCTGACGGCCTCGCGCCGCCGCGGGACAGGCTGGCGCGCGCCTGCTTGCTCCATTCCTGGAGGGCCGCATCGAGGATCTTGGTCGTCTCGGCGGCGATCTGCCGGTTCATGTACCGGGCGAGGTCCTCCTCCTTCCTGCGCAGGTCGGCCTGCACGCGGACCCGGGCCTGCGAGCTGGCTTCCTCCAGCCGGCTGCTCTCGACCCGGCGGGTTGTCGCGGCGTCGATGGCCTGGTCTTCCCTGAGCCTGGCCACGACCTCGTAGGCGGACAGCGGGCCCATGTTGAGCAGGAACTTCACGGTGACCGGCAGGATCTCTATGAGGAAGAACAGGGCCAGGACGGCCAGCCGCGCGGCCTGGAGGCTGCCGTTCTGCGCGCTGGCCTCGGACAGCGCCTGAAGCTGCGCGAGGATACCTGTGTTCGCGTTGTTCACCCGCTCGCCGTTCGCGGCCGTGCCCAGCAGGTCCGACTCGAGTTTTTGATACCTGGCCTGCAGCGCAGGAAGCTCCTGCCGTGCCTGCGCCTTGATCTGCTGGACCCGGCTGCTCAGGTCACTGGAGAAACCGCGCTGAGCGGCGTTCTCGGCCGCCAGGGCCGCGCCGAGCCGGTTGCGGACCGAGTCATACGTCCGGACGGCCTGCTGGTACTCGAGGTACTTCGCCTGGGCCCGCGGCCCGTTACCGGACTTGCCGGAGGACCCGACGCAGTTCTGGCCGTCCAGCTCGCACTGCCACGCCTCGCGCGTGGTCACCTCCGCCTGGAAGTCGGCCTGCGCCTGCCTTTGCAGCTGGCTGACCTGCGCCTGCGCGGAC
>DASYXX010000780.1:0-4470 GCA_035934395.1 Streptosporangiaceae bacterium | reverse complement strand
GCTGGCGGAGGTTGACCGAATTGAGGGCCGCGGCGTGCTGCGTGTGCTGGACGTGGTGTTCCTGGCCAAGGGACAGGACGGCACGGTCGAGGGGCTGGAGGTCGGCGATAACGAGGATTTCGGCTCGCTGCTGGCCAGCATCGCGCCTTCGGGGTCACAGAACGCAGGCCGGTCTGTGGCCGTCAACGGGGCCAGCGCGCCGGCAGGCTCTGGCATGGCTGCTGTGCAGGCCTTGGCGAGTTCCGTGGAGCCAGGAACCGGGGTTGCCTTCGTGCTGGTTGAGCATCTGTGGGCTGGGCCGCTTGTCGATGCCGTCCGTGCCGCGGGCGGTGCGCTGGTCAGTGACGACTTCCTGGCCGGGGACGCCAGCGCGGCTGTCGCAGCCGAGGTCGCCGCGGTGGAGGAGGCCTCCGCCGTGACCGCCGCGGCGCAGGCTGTCGAGGCTGCCGCGGTGCTGCGCGCCGTCGCGGCCAGCGCCGAGGCATCCGCGACGGAGGCCGCCTCGGAACGGGTCCAGGAAGCAGCCGCTGCGGCCGCGGTCAGAGCTTTGATCGCTGCCGGGCTGGTCGAGGAGGCGGCCGCACATGAGGCGGTCACCGCGCTGACCGCCGCTGGTCTGATCACCGACGCGGCAGACAAGGCCGCCAGCGAGGCCGTCGCCGAGGACCTTGCGCTGATCGGCGCGGCCGATGAGGTGGCCGCCGAGGCTACGCACGAAGCCCAGGCCAGGATGCGGGCCGCGTCGATGACCCGGTCGGAAGCGCAGGTTCTGCGTTACCTCCCGCAGCCGGTGCCCTTCTCGGTCATCGCCGATAAGCTGGGCATCTCCCGGTCCGCGGCGAAGGAGCGGGCTGAGCGCTTGTACCAGCGGCTCGGCGTGCACAGCCGGGACGAGGCGGTCAGCCGAGCACGCACGCTCGGGCTGCTGCGCCGGTAAACGACCTGCCATATGCAGTGCAGCGCAGCCACGCCGGCCCAGGCTAGCCACGCACATGCCACATAAAGACGAGGGCTTGGCCTGGCCATTGGTCACTGCCGCCGGTGAGACCGTCTTCGTGTGCGACAGCGGTGGCGAAGTCCGGCTTCGGACACCGGCGCGGTCGCCCTGGCCATCCCCGCGGCACCCGGTGGGCGCGTGTCACCCGACCTTCACCTCATCCTCGGGACCACCAGGCGGGCGGTCACGGCCGCCAGAAAATCCTGACGCAGTGTCGGATCGGGCCGCCGCCGTTCGTGGCGAAGGTGGAGGGTGGCCGCAGGGGGCCACCCCGGCAAAGGAGGAGACATGACCGAGTACCTCATCGCCTTCAACGACGAGTGGGTGCCCGACCACACGCTCGAGGAACTGCGCGAGAAGGCCAGGGCAACCAGGGCGTTGATAGCAGAGATGAAGGCGGCCGGGGTCCTCATCTTCACCGGCGGCCTGGACGATGCGGCCCCGGTGTTCAGTGTCGATGCGTCGAGCGGCACGCCGCTGTTCACCGACGGTCCGTTCATCGAGTCCAAGGAGCACCTCGGCGGCTTCGCCGTCGTGGATGTGGCCGACGAGCAGGCGGCGCGGCTGTGGGCCGGAAAGATCGCGGTGGCCTGCGGCTGGCCGCAGGAGGTGCGACGCTTCATGCTCCCCATGCAACTACCCGAGACCTCTTAACGGAGCCGGCGGGCGTTGACCCCCGTTCCGGCCTGCTGCTGAAGCATTCGCAGGATATTTCCGGTCGCCTAGGAGGGAACCGACCCTCGCCTCAGACGCTTCCTGGCGTCGCCCCTGGCGACCGCTCCATGACGCACCAATGGTGCGCGCCCAGTGGAGCCGGGCTCACGACCAGGCTCCCGCCGATAAGCTCCCGGCGGCGGCCATCGTCGGGCATGGCGTCCAAGCCCGCGAACGTAAACGGTTCGGCGGGATCGTGCGCGATCGGTAGCGCCATCTCGCTAAAGCTGGCCCACGTCGGTGACGCGCACCACGGCGGCGCCGGCCTCGTCGGAGGCGTCCAGGTCGATCTCGGCGCTGAAGCCCCAGTCGCGGTCGCCGGCCGGGTCGTCGAAGATCTGGCGCGCCGTCCAGTGGTCCCGGTGCTGTTCGATGATCAGCAGCCCGGGGCCGCGGGCGTCGGCGCCGGTGCCGATCTCGCGGTGGGCGTCGAAGTACGGCTCCAGCGCCCCGGCCCAGGCGTCGGCGTCCCAGCCGGACTCGGCGTCCAGCTCGCCCAGGTCGTCGTAACGGCGCAGCGCGGCCAGCTCGACCCGGCGGAACAGGGCGTTGCGGACCAGCACCCGGAACGCCCGGCCGTTGCCCGTCACCGCTGGTGGCCGTGTGTCCGGGGGGGACGCGGAGGGCGGAGCCCCCCGCAGGTGCTCCCACTCGTCGATCAGGCTGGAGTCGACCTGCCGCACCAGCTCGCCCAGCCACTCGATCAGGTCGGTGAGCTCCTCGGTCCTGGCCTCCTCGGGCACGGTCCGGCGCAGCGCCTTGTACGCCTCGGCCAGGTAGCGCAGTACCAGGCCCTCGCAGCGGGACAGTCCGTAGTAGCCGACGTACTCGGTGAACGTCATCGCGCGCTCGTACATATCGCGCGCCACGGACTTGGGCGCCAGCTCGTGATCGGCGACCCACGGGTGACCGCGCCGGTAGATCTCGTAGGCGCCCTCGAGCAGCTCGCCCAGCGGGCGGGGATAGGTGACGGACTCGAGCAGTTCCATCCGCTCGTCGTACTCAATGCCGTCGGCCTTCATCTGCGCCACGGCGTCGCCACGCGCCTTGAACAGCTGGGCCGAGAGCACCTGCCGCGGGTCGTCAAGGGTGGCCTCGATGACCGAGAGCACGTCCAGCGGGTACTCGGGCGCCTGGCGGTCCAGCAGCTCGATCGCGGCCAGCGCGAGCGGCGACAGCGGCTGGTTGAGCGCGAAGTCGTCCTGCAGGTCCACGGTCAGCCGCCAGCGGCGGCCCTGCTCGTCGGGCTCCGCGAGCCGCTCGACCACGCCGCCGGCCAGCAGCGCACGGTAGATCGCGAACGCCCGGCGGATATGCCGGCGCTGCGCTCTCGGATCCTCGTGGTTATCGGTCAGCAGGTGGCGCATGGCGGCGAACGCGTCGCCCGGCCGGCCGATCACGTTCAGCAGCATCGCGTGGCTCACCGCGAAGCTCGACTGCAGCGGCTCGGGGTCGGCGTCGACCAGCCGCTCGAACGTGGGCTTGCCCCACGAGACGAACCCCGGAGCGGGCTTCTTGCGCACCACCTTGCGTCGCTTCTTCGGGTCGTCCCCCGCCTTGGCCAGCGCCCGCTCGTTCTCCACCACGTGCTCGGGGGCCTGCACCACCACGTAGCCGGTGGTGTCGAACCCGGCGCGGCCGGCCCGCCCGGCGATCTGGTGGAACTCGCGCGCCTGCAGGTGCCGGCTGCGGGTCCCGTCGTACTTGGACAGCGCGGTGAACAGCACCGTGCGGATGGGGACATTGATGCCGACGCCGAGGGTGTCGGTGCCGCAGATGACCTTCAGCAGGCCGGCCTGGGCAAGGGTCTCCACCAGCCGCCGGTACCGGGGCAGCATGCCGGCGTGGTGCACCCCGATGCCGTGACGTACCAGCCGCGACAGGGTCTTGCCGAAGCCGGCGGTGAACCGGAACTTGCCGATCAGCTCGGCGATCGCGTCCTTCTCCTCGCGGGTGCAGACGTTGACGCTCATCAGCGCCTGGGCCTGCTCCACCGCGGCCGCCTGGGTGAAGTGCACGATGTAGACCGGCGCCTGCCGGGTCGAGAGCAGCTCCTCCAGCGTCTCGTGCAGCGGTGTCATCACGTAGGAGAACAGCAGCGGCACCGGGCGCTCGGCCGAGCGGACGACCTCGGTCGGCCGGCCTGTGCGCCGGGACAGGTCGCGCTCGAACCTGCTGACGTCGCCCAGCGTCGCCGACATCAGCAGGAACTGGGCCCGCGGCAGCTCGATGAGCGGGACCTGCCAGGCCCAGCCCCGGTCGGGGTCGGCGTAGAAGTGGAACTCGTCCATGACCACCTGGCCCACGTCGGCCTGGGCCCCGTCCCGCAGCGCGATGTTGGCCAGGATCTCCGCGGTGCAGCAGATGATCGGGGCGTCGGCGTTGACGCTCGCGTCGCCGGTCATCATGCCCACGTGGTCCGGCCCGAACGTGTCGCATAGCGCGAAGAACTTCTCCGATACCAGCGCCTTGACCGGCGCGGTGTAGAACGAGCGCTCCCCCGTGGCCAGCGCGGCGAAGTGGGCGCCGGCTGCGACCAGGCTCTTGCCGGACCCCGTGGGGGTGCTGAGGATCACGTTGGCGCCCGAGACGATCTCGATCAGCGCCTCCTCCTGATGCGGGTACAGGGACAGGCCCTGGAGCTTGGCCCAGCCCTCGAAGGCGTTGAACAGATCGTCGGGAGCGGTGCTCTCCGGCAGGTGGTCGGTGAGGGTCATGGCGTCACGGGAACAACGGGCCGGGCGCATGTGTTCCGCAGG
>DASYXX010000768.1:0-2844 GCA_035934395.1 Streptosporangiaceae bacterium | reverse complement strand
CGGGGCGCCCGGCGGCGGCGACCAGCGCACCAGGGTGGGCGCGAGCCCGGGGATCCCGGCCAGCCGGCTTTCCTGATCGAGGTGCGCGGCCAGGTGCCAGGGCTCCTCGTCCGGCGTCCCGACCAGCAGCAGCTCGCCCGGGGCGCGGGGACGGCGGCCGCGCAGCGCGCGCGCGAACGATCTGGTCTGCTCCAGCCACCCGCTCGGGCCGAGCAGGATGCGCAGCGCGGTCACCTGGTCGGCATCCACCGCTCCATGGTGCACGGTCCGGGGCGGCCCGCGCAGCAGAATCGTGACCAAACGGCTACGCGGCGCTTACGTCTCACCGGCCGGGCCGTCGCAGCGGTCGCAGCGGGCCGTCTGGCAGGATCGGCACATGCCCAGCACGCAGCTGACCCAGGAGATAGCCGACGAAGCCGCCCGCCTGACGGTGGGGATTCTCGGCGGCACGGGAGACGAGGGACGCGGCCTGGCCCGCAGGCTGGCCATGGCGGGCAACCGGGTGATCATCGGATCGCGCGACCCCGGGCGCGCCGCCGCCGCGGCGGCCACCTGCGGCTCCCCGCCGTCGGTGACCGGCGCGGTCAACGAGGAGGCCGCCGGGACCGCCGACGTGGTCATCGTCGCCGTCCCCTGGGAGGGCCACGCCGACCTGCTCGGCAAGCTGGCCGGCGTGCTCGAGGGCAAGATCGTGATCGACTGCGTCAACCCGATGGCGTTCGACTCGCACGGCGCCTACCCGATCCCGGTGCCGGAGGGGAGCGCGGCGCAGCAGGCGGCGGCGGTGCTGCCGGGCAGCACCGTGGTCGGCGCGTTCCATCACGTGTCGGCCCCCCTGCTGCTCGATCCGGGCGTCGCCGAGCTTGACATGGACGTCCTGGTCGTCGGCGATGACCGGCACGCGACCGACCTGGTCCAGGCGCTGGCCGAGCGGATCCCCGGGGTGCGCGGCGTGTACGCCGGCCGGCTGCGCAACTGCGGCCAGGTCGAGGCGCTCACCGCCAACCTGGTCTCGGTGAACCGCCGTTACAAGGCTCACGCCGGCCTGCGCGTCACCGATATCTAGCCGTCCGCGGCCGGACCGTCAGCGGTAGGAGTGCTCCTCGTCCGGGAAGCTGCCCGTGACGACCTCCTCGGCGAACGACCGCGCGGCCTGCCGCAGCACGCCGCTCACGTCGGCGTACCTCTTCACGAACCTCGGGGTCCGTGGGGACAGCCCGGCCATGTCCTGCCAGACGAGCACCTGGGCGTCGCAGTCCGGCCCGGCGCCGATGCCGATCGTCGGGATCGACAGGCTCGCGGTCACCCGGGAGGCCAGGTCCGCGGGGACCGCCTCGAGCACCACCGAGAACGCGCCCGCGGCCTGCATCGCCTTGGCGTCGTGCAGCAGCCGCTCGCCGTCCTCGCCGCGTCCCTGGACCCGGTACCCGCCGAAGGCGTTGACCGACTGAGGCGTCAGGCCGAGGTGAGCCATGACCGGGATGCCGGCCGCCACGAGATCCTCGACCTGCCTCAGCACCCGGTGGCCGCCCTCCAGCTTGACCGCGTGCGCCCCGGCCTCCTTCAGGAACCGGGTGGCGGCGGCCAGCGCCATCTCCGGCGACCCCTGATAGGAGCCGAACGGCAGGTCGGCGACCACCATGGCGCGGCTGGTGCCGCGCACGACCGCGGCGGTGAGCGGGATCAGCTCGTCGACCGTGACCGGGATCGTGGTGTCGTGGCCGTAGACGACCATCCCGGCCGAGTCGCCGACCAGCAGCACCGGGATGCCGGCGTCGTCGAACACCCGCGCGGTCAGCGCGTCATAGGCGGTGAGCATCGGCCACCGCTCGCCGCGGGCCTTGGCGGCCGCGATGTCGCGGACGGTGATGCGCCGGGGCTGATGGCCCCCGTAAAGCGGTTCTGGTGTCCCGGTCCGCGGGCTGGTCGCGGCCAGGCCTGAATCACCTGCGTGCGCAGTCATCTGGGCCTCCCGTCTCGAGGCGCCCCTGCGGCGTCCCCGGACACCCCGATCATCCCACGACCCGGGTCCAGGTCGGCAGGGGCCGGCGGCGGAATATTTATCGATACGGTGCCGTTCCGTATCGATAGCACGGTCTCGATAGCGCGGGCGCAGCGGCAAGATCCATGAAGGGGCAGCAGTGGATTCGCAGACCATTCAGCGACGCCGGTGGGTCATCCTCGGCGTCCTCGTCATCAGCCTCATCGCCATCGTGCTGGACAACACCGTCCTCAACGTGGCCCTCAAGACCATCGCCCAGCCCAAGGGCGGCCTCGGCGCCAGCCAGAGCCAGCTGGAGTGGGGGATCAACTCCTACACGCTGGTGTTCGCCGGGCTCCTCTTTACCTTCGGCGTGCTGGGTGACCGGATCGGCCGCAGGCGCATGCTGATCATCGGCATGGCGCTGTTCGGCCTGTTCTCGCTGCTCACCGCCTACTCACAGAGCCCGGACCAGCTGATCTTCGCCAGGGCGGCCATGGGCCTGGGCGCGGCCGCGGTGATGCCCCAGACGCTGTCGATCATCTCGAACGTGTTCGAGCCCCGGGAGCGGGGCCGCGCCATCGGCATCTGGGCGGTCGCGGTGGGCATCGGCGTGGCCATCGGCCCGATCGTCGGCGGCCTGCTGCTGGCCCACTTCTGGTGGGGATCCGTCTTCCTGATCAACGTGCCGGTCACAGCCATCGGCGTCGCGGCCATCACGATGCTGGTTCCCGAGTCCAGGAACCCCGACCCGGGCCGGATCGACTACCTGGGCGTGCTGCTGTCGATCGTCGGACTGGTGCTGCTCGTCTACGGCATCATCCAGGGCGGCGACAAGGGATCCTGGATCCACTGGGACGTGC
>DASYXX010000765.1:0-3388 GCA_035934395.1 Streptosporangiaceae bacterium | reverse complement strand
TGGCCGCCCGAGCTCTGGTTCGGGTAGTCGAGCTCGGGCTGGTGGCTGGGGCCGATCGCGTAGCTCGTCTCCCCCTGGCCGAAGTACACGCGGGGCTGGCTCACGTCGAGCTCGCCGGTCGGCGGGATGTTGCTCTCGGTGAACGACGGGTTGCCGCCGCCTGCCGCCGTGCCCGCCGACGCGGCGACGAACCCGAATCCGTGCGTGTAGACCAGGTGGCTGTTGATCCAGTTGTCCTGGCCGGGGGGCGGCCCCGACATGTCGCGGACACCGACGATCATGTCCTGGGGCACGGAGCTTCCGGGGACCGTGTACCTGTCGATGGACAGCACGCCGGGGAACGCGTAGTACCCCTTGACCTGCTGAAGCTGCTGGAACGCGGCGGACACCACGCCGGGATCCAGCTCGCGCACGTCGGGCAGCGCGCCCGCCTGCCCGGCCAGCTGCGAGGTCGGCTCAGCCGACACCGCCGAGTACGGCGTCACCTGGGCCTGCGAGACCCCGTAGGCCTGCCGGGTCGAGTCGATCTCGCGCTGCAGGAACGGGCCCTCCTTGGCCAGCTCGTTGGGCTTCACCACGAACTGCTGGACGATCGCGGGGTACACCCCGCCGATGATCACCGCCGACAGCACCAGCAGGCCGAACCCGACGGCGGGCAGCAGGGCGTTGCGGCGGAGCGCGCCGGCGAAGAACAACGCGGCGCAGATCACCGCGATCACTGCGAGCACGGTCTTGGCCGGCAGCACCGCGTTCACGTCCGTGTAGGACGCGCCGGTCTGCACCACGCCGCGCTGTGAGAGGTCGATGCCGTACCGGTCCACGAAATAGGCGACGGCCTTCAGCAGGACGAAGACGCCCACAAGGACGAACAGGTGGGACCGGGCGGCCTGGGTCGCGCGCTCCCCCCGCCGCTGCAGCCGCAGCCCGCCGTACAGGTAGTGCACCAGCGCGGCGGCCAGCAGCGAGAGCAGGACGGCCGCGAACACGAAGCTGAGCACCATCCGGATGAACGGGTAGTCAAAGACGAAGAACGATATGTCCAGCTTGAACTGCCGGTCCTTGACCCCGAACGAGGTGCGGTTGGCGAAGAGCAGCCAGATCCGCCAGTCGCCCGCGGCCGCCAGGCCGGAGATGAGGCCGATCAGGCCGAGCACCACGCCGACCAGCAGCTTCCGGTGCGGGTCGATCACCTGCCGGTACGCCTCCAGGGCCTGCTGCTGCGGCGATAGCGGCGCGCTCTCGGGCCGCACGCGGTAGGCGATCCTGATGTTGGCGCCGATCACCACCACCATGAACGCGGCGCCGATCCAGAACAGCGCCCACTTCACGCCGTAGGTGGTATCGAAGACCGAGGTGTAGCCGACCGAGCGGAACCACAGGAAGTCGGTCCAGATCCCGGCGGCCACGGTCACGAGCACGATCAGCGCCACCAGGATGCCCAGGGCCGGGAGCACGTACCTCGTCCAGCGCGGGAGCACGATGGGGCGGCTGCCCGGCGGCCTGGCACCGCCCGCGGATCGGAAGGCCACCCCTCCCCCTTACGCCCTTTACGCCGGCTCTCGCCGGGTCCGTTACGTCATCTCGAAAGCCTGGGCCGCGGTCGGTGTGCGGTCAGGACGTGCCCGGCACTGCCGCCGCGCGAATGCGCACTCTCTGACGGCAACTTACCCGTACCGGGCAAGGTTCCCGAACGGTTCGCCGCCGGAGCTGGCCTGTGGCGCTCAGCAGGACGGCACGGGCCGGCCCGCATTGAGCGCCTCGAGGGCAGCGACGGCGCCGGCCAGGGAGCTTACCCTGATCACGCGCATTCCGGCGGGCACCGCTCCCGCGGTGTCCGGGCAGTTGGCCGCCGGGGTCAGGAAGATCGTCGCGCCGGCCGCCCGCGCGCCGACCATCTTCTGCTGGATCCCGCCGATCGGATCAACGGTCCCGTTGGCCTCGATCTCCCCGGTGCCCGCGATGAACCTGCCGCCGGTCAGGTTGTCCGGCGTGATCTTGTCGATGATGCCGAGCGCGAACATGAGGCCCGCGCTGGGACCGCCGATGTCCCCGATGCTGATCGTCACGGGGAACGGGAACACGAAGCTCTCCACGAGCTGCACGCCGATCTCCGGCGTCCCCTGGGCGTTCGCGGTCGCGAGCTGGATGCGCTCGGTCCGCCCATGCCGGAGGATGGTCAGCTGTACGGGGGCCCCGGGCCGGCGGCCCTTGATCAGGGTCCCCGCGTCGGCGCGGCAGGTCACCGGCTTGCCGTCGACCGCAGCGATGACGTCTCCGGCCTGCAGGTGGCCCGCGGCGGGCATGCCCTTGACCGTTGACTCGATGGTGTCCACGGTCTTGAAGCGGATGTTGAGCTGGCAGAGCGCCGCGGCCTGGGCCGTCTGCTCGGAGTTCGCCATCTGCTCGGTGTCCTGCCTCGCCACCTGCTGCGGCGTCTGACCCGGGGTGAAGATCTCCTGCTCAGGCACCACCGCGTCGCTGGGGCTCAGCCAGGCCCGGAGCGCCGCGAAGATGTTGAAGCGGGTTCCAGGGCCGCCCATGAACTGCACGGTCACCATGTTGAGGTGCCCGCTGGTCGGGTAGGTCGGGTGGCCCTTGATCTGGATCAGCGGCTTGCTGCCCGATACGCCGAGCGTGTTCAGCGTCGGGCCGGGCTCCAGGGCGACGTACGGAACCGGCGCGACCAGGGCGACGGCCAGCGCGATCAGGACTCCGGCTGCTGCCACCAGCAGCGTCGCGGCTCGGCGGGACATGGGGGGAAGACTACGCGCTGTTGACCCAGTCGCTGTGACCGCCGGCGTACTGCTGGTGCTTCCAGATCGGCACGCTCGCCTTCAGTTCCTCGATCAGCGCACGGCAGGCATCGAACGCCTCGCCCCGGTGCGGGCAGGACACGGCCACCACGACCGCGAGGTCGCCGACATCCAGGTCGCCCACGCGGTGCACGGCGGCGATGGCGGTCACGCTGTAGCTGGCCGCGACCTTCTCGGCGACCCGCCGGAGCTCCGCCTCCGCCGAGGGATGGGCGCTGTAGCTGAGCCGGACCACGTCCTCGCCGTGATCGTGATCCCTGACCGTGCCGACGAACAGCGCGACGCCCCCCGCCGCCGGGTCCGAGACCGCGCTGAGCACCTCGTCCACCGACAGGGCCGTGCCGCGGATCTCGGCGAGCCGGATGGTTTCCACAGAGCCAAGTTACCGTGACAGGCGAGGAACCCGGGTCGTCCCCCCGTGGCCACTGTCGGCCGAAGGCATGCCGGATGCGAGGGCCGGCCGAAGGCTGGCCCGAGCAGACGGCAGCGGACGCAGTGACTACGGCTAGCACCGTGAGGCGGTCACCGGCGTATGCCGACCGCGAGGGCCGGCCTTGTGCCGGCCCGAGCAGACG
>DASYXX010000745.1:0-7074 GCA_035934395.1 Streptosporangiaceae bacterium | reverse complement strand
GGGCGGCTGCGGGCCGGGCTGCTCGGCTTCGACGTCCAGGCGCAGCTGCTTCCCCCGCAGCAGTACGCAGCGGTCGTGCAGCTGTTCCGCACCGCCGACGACCCGGTGGGCGTGCCGGCGCGCACCCCGCCCGCCGACGCGGCGCCCGCCGCGCAGCTGCTGCCGGGCGCGACGATGCCGGTGCAGGTTTCGATGCTGGGCCCGGTGTCGGTCGTCGCGCCGGGCATGATCGAGGCCGACCGGCTGGCGCTGGCCACCGAGATCGTCGTCTACCTGGCCGCGAACCCGGCCGGGGTGCACCCGAACGTTCTCACCGGGGCGATCTGGCCGCGGGGCGTCACCCCCGAGGTCCGGGATGCCACCCTCTCCCGGGTGGCGAACTGGCTCGGGACCGACGGCGCCGGCCGCCCCTGCCTTATCACTGCCGGTGAAGGGCGGATGCGGCTCGGCCCGGAGGTCCGGGTGGACTGGAACGTGTTCCGGGCGCTGGTCGCGCGCGCCGCGCAGGACTCGGTCCGGGGCGGGAACACCGAGGTCGGGCACCTGGACCGGGCGCTGGACGAGGTCCGCGGCCCGCTGCTCGACGGCCGCGGCCCGGGCCGCTATGCGTGGCTCGCGACCAGCGGCCTGGAAAACGAGGCCACCGCGCTGGTCGCCGACGCCGCGCACCGGCTGTCCGGGCTGCGCCGCGCCGCCGGCGACGCCGCCGGCGCCATGGACGCCGCCCGGGCGGGCCTGCGGCTCGCGTTCGACGACGAGATGCTCTGGCGTGACTTGCTGCTCGCCGCCGACGCGACCGGCGACGAGCTCACGCTCCGGTCGGTGGTCGACGAGGTGTCGGCGCGGGCGGCGCTGGACAAGGTGCTGCCCCGGATGGCCCCAGAGACAGAGGCCCTCATCGACGAGCTCCTGCCCTCCTGGCGCTCCTCGGTGGCCTAAGTACTTCGAAACTACGTGCCGAAACTGCCGTAATAACGGCAGTTTCCGCACGCGCTTCGTCGTCCGCCAAGGTGAACTCGGTTGAATGGCCAGACTGCCGCGGAACAATGCCACTTACCTCATGTTGATCATGCTGTAAAACACCATTCCCTGAGCAGCCTCGCCATTACCTCAGCGTGCCGCTTATGATCGGTCAGAAACGGCTGGCTGGGCAGCGGATTCTGCCCGATGATCTTGAGAACGCGGCGGCGGCGGCCCGCCGGGGCCGGCGAGCCAGGCGTCGATGCCGGCCAGCAGGCGCGACCTGACCTCGGGCGGGGCGACCGAGCCCCGGACCGACATGCGGGCCAGCTCGGCGAGCTCCGCGTCGGACAGGGCGTGCGCCTGGCGGGCGAGCCGGTACTGGGCGGTGAGCCGCTGGCCGAACAGCAACGGGTCGTCGGCGCCGAGCGCCACGGGGATCCCGGCGTCCAGCAGCGTCCGGAGCGGGACGTCGGCCGGGGTGGCCGCGACGCCAAGCGCCACGTTGGACGCGGGGCACACTTCGAGGGTGACCTGGGCCGCGGCGATCCGCTCGGTCAGCGGCCCGTCGCCCGCCGCCGAGACGCCGTGGCCGATGCGGTCCGCGTGCAGCTCGTCCAGGCAGGCCCGGACGCTGGCCGGGCCGGCCAGCTCCCCGCCGTGCGGGACCGCGATCAGCCCGGCGCGGGCGGCGATCCGGAACGCCGGGGCGAAGTCGGCCGCCGCCCCGCGCCGCTCGTCGCTGGACAGGCCGAACCCGACGACGCCGTGCCCGGCGTGCGCGGCGGCCAGCCGGGCCAGGGTGCGCGCGTCGAGCGGGTGCCTGGTGCGGTTCGCCGCGATGATCACCCCGATGCCGACGCCGGTGGCCGCGGTGGCGGCCGCGGCGGCGTCCAGCACCAGCTCCACCACGGGCGTCAGGCCGCCCAGCCTGGCCGCGTAGCCCGAGGGGTCGACCTGGATCTCCAGCCAGCCCGATCGCTCGTCTCGCTCGTCCTGCGCGGCCTCGAGGATCAATCGGCGAACGTCGCCCTCGGCCCTGATGACAGACCGGGCGATGTCGTAGAGCCGCTGGAACCGGAACCAGCCGCGCTCGTCGGTCCCGCTCAGCTGCGGCGGCCAGTCGGCGACCAGGGCCTCGGGCAGGTGGACCCCGTGCTCGCGGGCGAGGTCGACCAGCGTGGAGTGGCGCATCGACCCGGTGAAGTGCAGGTGCAGGTGCGCCTTCGGCAGCTCGGCGAGGCGGCGCGCCACGAGTCGGCTGGCCGACCCGAGCCTAACGGGCCTGGCCGACCAGCTTGCCGATCCGGCTGAGCCCCTCCTCCAGGTCGGCGTCGCCGAGCGCGCACGAGAGCCGGAAGTAGCCGGGCGTCCCGAACGCCTCGCCCGGCACCACGGCCACGTCGGCCTCCTCGAGCAGCAGCTCGGCCAGCTCGGTGGTGCTGGCGGGCCTCCGCCCGGCGATCTCCCGCCCGAGGACCCCCTTGACCGAGGGGTAGCAGTAGAACGCGCCCTCGGGGAGCGGGCAGACCACGCCGGGAATCTCGTTCAGCATCGCGGTCATCTGCCGCCGGCGGCGGTCGAACGCGTCCCGCATCCGGGCCACCGCGGACAGGTCGCCGGAGACCGCCGCGAGCGCGGCGGCCTGGGCCACGTTGCAGATGTTGGAGGTCATGTGCGATTGCAGGTCCGCGGCGGCCTTGGCCACGTCGGGCGGGCCGATGAGCCAGCCGACCCGCCAGCCGGTCATCGCGTAGGTCTTGGCGACCCCGTTCAGCACCACGCACCGGTCCGCGATCCCGGGCGCGGCCACGGGGATCGAGGAGAACCGCGCGTCGCCGTAGACCAGGTGCTCGTAGATCTCGTCGGTGACCACCCACAGGCCCGTGTCGGCGGCCCAGCGGCCGATCTCGGCGACCAGCTCGGGCGGGTACACCGCGCCGGTCGGGTTGGACGGCGAGACGAAGAGCAGCACCTTGGTGGCATCGGTGCGGCGGGCCTCGAGATCCGCCACCGAGGTGAGGTAACCCGAGGTCTCGTCGGTCATGACCGTGACCGGTGTCCCGCCCGCCAGCGTTATCGCCTCCGGGTAGGTGGTCCAGTACGGCGTGGGCAGCAGCACCTCGTCGCCGGGGTCGAGCAGCGTGGCGAAGGTCTCGTAGACCGCGTGCTTGCCGCCTGCGGTCACGATCACCTGGCTGGCCGCGACCTCGTAGCCGGAGTCGCGCCTGGTCTTCGCCGCGATCGCCTCCCGCAGCTCGGGCAGGCCGGGCGCGGGGGAGTACTTGTGGAACCTCGGCTCGGCGCAGGCCCGCTGCGCGGCCTCGACGATGTAGTCGGGGGTCGGGAAGTCGGGCTCGCCGGCGCCGAACGCGATGACCGGCCTGCCCGCGGCCTTGAGCGCGCGCGCCTTCGCGTCTACGGCCAGCGTGGCCGACTCGGTGATCGCTCCGATCCTGGTCGAGATCCTGCGCTGAGAGGAAGCCATGCACCCATGGTGGCATCCCGCGTCAGGTGGCTGCGCGCGGGTTTCCGGGCCGGCCGCGGAATGAGTGCCGAGGTCGCGTTGTTGCATCAGTCGAACAGCGGGGCTTGTTGCGCCTGTGGTTCGACGGCGGGGGCTCCGGCAACGTACACTTCAGCAACTGGTGGCGGTCCACCAGGTGGCTGGTGCGTGCCCGCAATACCATGATGGGAAAGCACCGGTCGCGGCCGTGCCGCCACAGGGCAGTAGCTCAATTGGCTAGAGTCCCGGTCTCCAAAACCGGCGGTTGGGGGTTCGAGTCCCTCCTGCCCTGCGAGTGTGGTCCGTGGTCACTGCGGACCCACGGGTCAGCCGGTCAGTGATTACTGCTGCTCAGGTGAGGACATGGCAACTCAGACACGTGGCACGGCGCCGCAGAGGCCGGCCAGGTCGCGACGCCCGGCGAAGCCGGACCGGACCACCCCGGCCGTGTTCCTGCGGCAGGTCGTCGCGGAACTGCGCAAGGTCATCTGGCCGACCCGGCACGAGCTGGTCACCTACACCACGGTCGCGCTGGTGTTCATCCTGGTGATGGTGGCGATCGTGACCAGCCTGGACTACGGCTTCACCAAGCTGATCATTGCCGTGTTCGGCTGAGGTGCCAACTGGCTGAGCAGTGATCTGCCGCCGAGGGGTGGCAGCATGATCTGGGCCGCCTGGCGGTGCTGATCCGAGGCGGGCCCGCCAGGGCTTCCCGCCGGGATGAGCCCGCCGGGAGGATCCCGGGAGAGAGCGCAGAGAAAGAGTTATCGTGTCCGAGTCCGAACGCCGCGACGGCGATCAGCCCGAGGCCGGGGCCCTGTCCCTGTCCGAGGCCGGAGAAGAGCTGGAGTCCGAGGCGGCCGACGCCGAGGCCGCTGCCGGCGAGGCAGAGCTGGAAGCACGGGGCGAGGTGGCGGAGGCGTGGGCGGAGCCCGGCGCCGAGCCCGAGGCTGAGGACGAGACCGACCCCGTCAGCGAGTTCAAGTCCGACCTGCGGCTGCTCCCCGGGGACTGGTACGTGGTGCACTCCTACGCCGGGTACGAGAACCGGGTCAGGACCAACCTGGAGAGCCGCACCCAGTCGCTCAACATGGAGGACTACATCTTCCAGATCGAGGTGCCCACGCACGAGGTCACCGAGATCAAGGGCGGCAAGCGGCAGCAGGTCCAGGAGAAGGTGCTGCCGGGGTACATCCTCGTCCGGATGGACCTCACCGACGAGTCGTGGGCCGCGGTGCGGAATACCCCGGGCGTTACCGGGTTTGTAGGGTTGTCCAGCCGGCCCTCGCCGCTGAGCCTGGACGAGGTGGCGGTGCTGCTCGCCCCCGAGCCCGAGGAGAAGGTGGCGAAGAAGGCCGAGAGTCAGCGCGCGGCCTCGGTGGACTATGAGGTCGGCCAGGCCGTTACCGTGATGGACGGGCCGTTCGCGACGCTTCCCGCGACCGTGAGCGAGATCAACCCCGACACCCAGAAGCTCAAGGTGCTCGTCTCGATCTTCGGCCGGGAGACGCCGGTCGAGCTGTCCTTCGACCAGGTCAGCAAGATCTGACGGACGGCCGCCGCGGCGTTGCGTTACGAATATCTGGTTACGTGAGGTAGGGACCGAGAAACATGGCTCCGAGGAAGAAGAAGATCGCTGCGGTCGTCAAGGTGCAGCTGAACGCGGGAGTGGCCACGCCGGCGCCGCCGGTGGGCACGGCCCTGGGCCCGCACGGCGTCAACATCATGGACTTCTGCAGGCAGTACAACGCGGCCACCGAGTCGCAGCGCGGCAACATCATCCCCGTGGAGATCACCATCTACGAGGACCGGTCGTTCACCTTCATCACGAAGACGCCGCCTGCGCCTGAGCTGATCAAGAAGGCCGCGGGCGTCGAGAAGGGCAGCGGCGAGCCGCACAAGACCAAGGTCGGCACGGTCACCACCGCGCAGCTGCGCGAGATCGCGCAGGTGAAGATGGCCGACCTGAACGCCACCTCGATGGAGGCGGCGGAGAAGATCATTGCCGGTACCGCCCGCTCGATGGGCATCACGGTCGTTAATTAGTAACGCCTCCCCAGTGGCAGGGCCAGGCGCTGGCCCGGTGACCACGACCTCCGCTCGCAAAGGAGTCAGATCATGAAGCGCAGCAAGGCTTATCGCAAGGCGGACGAGCTCGTCCAGGCCCGGCTGTACAGCCCCGCCGAGGCGGTCGCGCTGGCCAGGAAGACATCCACCACGAAGTTCGACCCGACCGTCGAGGTCGCGCTGCGGCTGGGCGTGGACCCCCGCAAGGCCGACCAGATGGTCCGCGGCACGGTCAACCTGCCGCACGGGACCGGCAAGACGGCCCGCGTCCTGGTGTTCGCGACCGGGGACCGCGCGGCGGAAGCCGAGGCGGCCGGGGCCGACTACGTCGGCGCCGACGACCTGATCGAGCGGATCCAGGGCGGGTTCCTCGACTTCGACGCGGTCGTGGCCACGCCCGACATGATGGGCAAGGTCGGGCGGCTCGGCCGGGTTCTCGGCCCCCGCGGGCTGATGCCGAACCCCAAGACCGGCACGGTCACGACCGACGTGGGCAAGGCCGTCAGCGACATCAAGGGCGGCAAGATCGAGTTCCGGGTGGACCGGCACGGCAACCTGCACTTCGTGATCGGCAAGGCGTCGTTCACCGACCGGGCCCTGGTGGAGAACTACGCCGCCGCGATCGAGGAAGTGGTCAGGCTCAAGCCCGCCGCGGCCAAGGGCCGGTACGTCAAGAAGGTCACCGTCGCCACGACGATGGGGCCCGGGGTCCCGGTCGACCCGGGCCTCACCCGCGGCCTGACCGACGACCTAGAGCCCGCGGCCAGCTGAGACGGCCTCGCGGCCAGGCACCCCGGCCCTGGTCGCCCGCGCGCCCCGAGTAACCGGGTGGATGGCCCGCCGTGCCGGTTAGAGGCGGATCAGCGGGCCAGCCATCCGGTTCGATTTGAACCAGGGGCCGTGAGTTCGTATCCTGCGAGGTGCCAAAGACCGTCGGCCGTTGCCGCGCTCGTGCGCGGTGACCGAAGGCCCCGCGAGAGCGGGCGGCCCGCGCAGGCGACCGAGCTACGCCGCCGGACTCGTTCCTGAGTCCTGATCGCGGCTGACGCCCCGTGCGCCCGCGCCCGGGGCGTTCGCATGTGCGATGCCCCTCGCCGACGCCGGACGTAACCGGGGGCCCGTTCTGCGGGCGGACCGGACTGAGAAGGGAGGCCCATGGCGAGGGCGGAGAAAGAGGCCGCGGTCGCCGAGATCACCGAGCGCTTCCAGAGCTCGTCGGGCGCGGTGCTGACCGAGTACCGCGGCCTTACCGTGGCCCAGCTCGGCGAGCTGCGCCGGTCGCTCGGCGAGCACGCGACGTTCGCGGTGGTGAAGAACACGCTCACCAAGATCGCCGCGACGGAGGCGGGCGTGGCGGGGCAGCTGGGCGACCTGCTCGTCGGCCCCTCGGCCATCGCGTTCGTCCAGGGCGACGTCGTCGAGGCGGCCAAGGGGCTGCGTGACTTCTCCCGGGCGAACCCGTTCCTTGTGATCAAGGGCGGCGTGCTCGACGGCAGGGCGATGACTCCGGACGAGATCGTCAGGCTGGCCGATCTCGAGTC
>DASYXX010000089.1:0-7874 GCA_035934395.1 Streptosporangiaceae bacterium | reverse complement strand
GGTGTCAGGCGGTCAGCAGCATGCACCCGGCGATGGGCCCGCCGCCGACGCCGACGACCGCGACCTCGGCGCGGGGCACCTGCCGGTCGCCCGCGGCGCCGCGCAGCTGGGTGACGGCCTCGTGCAGAAAGCCGTAGCCGTGCAGGCGGCCGGCGGAGAGCTGGCCTCCGTACGTGTTGAGCGGCAGCTCGCCGTCCAGGGCGATGCGGTGGCCGCCGTCGACGAAAGGCCCGGCCTCGCCCTCGCCGCACAGCCCGAGGGCCTCGAGCCAGGCGAAGGTGAGGAACGTGAAGCCGTCGTAGAGCTCGGCGACGTCGACGTCCCGCGGCGTCAGGTCCGTGCGGCTCCACATCTGCGCGGCTGCGTCGGCGGAGGCCATCTTCGGGTAGTCGGGCCGCTGATCCCAGCTGCCGTCGCCTGGTACCCGGCCCATGGCCTCGACCCGGACCGGGCGATGCGGGCCGTCGCCGGCCCGGTCCGCGGCGGAGACGACCAGCGCGACGGACCCGTCGACGGGGACGTCGCAGTCGTACAGGCCCAGCGGGTCCGAGATCGGGCGGGCCGCGAGATAGTCGTCGAGCGACATCGGCTGCCGGTACACGGCGGCGGGGTTCAGCGCCGCGTAGCGTCGGCTGTTGACGGCCAGCCAGCCGAGCTGCTGCTTGGTCGTCCCGTACAGGTGCATGTGACGGCGGCAGTGCATGGCGACCCAGTTGGCGGCGGAGTAGGCGTGCATCGCGAGCAGCGGGCCGATCCAGCCGGGCACGGCCGGCGCAGCCCCGGCATCCGGCCCCGGCCCGGCCCCCGTGCCCCCGGCCGCCCCGAGGATCGTGCCCCCGATCATCTGCACGGTCCGGTAGACCAGCACGTGGCCGGCCCGGCCGGCCGCCACGGCGTCGACGGCCGACATGACCGGTGCGAGCAGCCCCCCGGCGTCCAGCATGCCGGCCGGCCAGGCCTCGGCGATGCCCAGCGCCGCGGCGGCCTCGCCTGCCGGCGTGTCGCCCACCGAGGTGACCGCGTCGATGTCCGCGGGGCGCAGCCCGGCATCCGCGATTGCCTGCCGCGCGGCGGCCATGGTCAGGTCAGGGCCGGGAATGCCGGTGCGGCGGCCGACCGGTGACATGCCGATGCCCGTGATGCGGGCGCGCCGCTCGATGCCGATGTCCAAGGGTGTCATCAAGGTAGCGGCGCGGAGACCCCAGCGCTGGAGCTGGGGAGGAAGCGTCGCGTCCCTCCCTCCTTTTGTCGGTGGCTTCCGATATTGTCAGTGCGTTGACGGCGAGAGCCAAGCCGTTGGCACGCAGGACCGCCGCAGGGCATGCGGTGGCAGCGCGGGGAGCCTTCTTGCGCAGTCAGGCACGGCGATGAACCGCGAACCTGCAGCGCAGCCCACCAGGACTGCGGCTGGAATCCCTGCCCCTTAGGGCAGCGGAGATGTCAAGCTCCGACAGTACGCGGCAGCCTATGCTGCCGGTATGAGTGAGTCGGCGGACCTCAGGGGCGGCCCGGAAGCGAGCGAGGTCAGAGCGTGAGCGAAACGACGGCCGCGCGGATCCCGCCGCCCCTGACCGAGGCCAGCAGGCCGTTCTGGACCGGCGGCGCGCACGGCCAGCTACTGATCTTGTGGTGCGGCGCGTGCCAGCGCTGGGTGCATCCCCCGAGCGGGGCGTGCCCGGTATGCGGCGGGCCGCTGGAGCCCCGCGCGGTCAGCGGCCGGGGCACGGTGTTCACGTTCACGATCAACCGCCAGGCGTTCCGTCCGGACGTCCCGGTGCCCTACGTGATCGCGATTGTGGAGCTCGAGGAGCAGAGCGGGCTCCGGTTCACCACGAACATCGTCGGCTGCGACCCCGAGGCGGTCCGCATCGGGATGCCCGTGACCGTGGCCTTCGAGCAGGCGGGCGAGGCCTGGGTGCCGGTCTTCCGGCCGGCCGCGCCGCCACCGGATCCGGGAACGCCGGCGTGACGCGCAGGCCAGACCGCAGCCGAGAGGTGATCTAGTGGAGTACCGGCCGTTGGGACGCACGGGCGTCAAGGTCAGCCAGATAGGCCTGGGCACGATGATGTTCGGCGGCCGCGCCGACAAGCAGGAGTCGCTCCGGATCATCGACTACGCGCTGGACCAGGGCGTCAACTTCGTCGACACCGCAAACGTCTACGCCGCGAACGAGAGCGAGCGGATCGTCGGCGAGGCGCTGGCCCGGGACGGCAGACGGCAGCACACGATCCTGGCCACCAAGGTGCACGGCGCGCAGAGCGACGACGTCAACGACCGGGGGATCAGCCGCCGCCACGTCATCGACGCGTGCGAGGCGTCGCTGCGCCGGCTGCAGACCGACTGGATCGACCTCTACCAGCTCCACCGGTCCCGGGCCGACACGCCGATCGACGAGACGCTGCGCGCGCTCGACGACCTGATCCGCGCGGGCAAGGTGCGCTACATCGGCACGAGCATGTTCCCCGGGTGGCAGCTGGTCGAGGCGCTCTGGGTGGCCAGGGAACTGGGGCTGAACCGCTTCGTGTGCGAGCAGCCCGCCTTCCACATGCTGGACCGGACCGCCGAACGCGAGGTCATCCCCGCGGCACGCTCCTTCGGTGTGGCGATCATCCCGTGGGGGCCGCTGTGCGGCGGCCTGCTCACCGGCAAGTACGAGCGCGACGGCGGAGGCGCGGACGGCCGCTGGCGGGACGGGAAGGACAACTTCGGCCGCGCGGCCACCCCGCTGGCGTGGGACACGATCGACCTGGTCAAGGCCATCGCCGCGGAGAAGGGCCGCTCGCCATCGCAGGTCGCGCTCGCGTGGTGCGGCGCGCAGCCGGGCGTGACCGCGCCGATCATCGGGCCCCGCACCTACGAGCAGGCCGTCGACAACCTCGGCGCGGCCGACGTCGAGATCACGCCGGCAGACCAGGAGCGGATCGACGCGCTCGTCCCGCCGTGCGGGGTGGCGGTGCGCTACTACGACCGCGCGAACGGGCTCGACCTCCGCCCGCACCTGCAGCGAGTGACGTGACGGCCGGCCATGGAGTACCTCGTCACGATGACCACGCACGTTCCTGACGGAACTCCGGAGGCAGCCGTCGATGACGTCCGCGCCCGCGAGGCCGCGCACTCGCGTGAGCTGGCGGCGCAAGGGCACCTGCTTCGCCTGTGGCGCCCTCCGCTGCAACCGGGCGAATGGCGCTCGCTCGGGCTGTTCGCCGCCGACGACGCCGATCAGCTCGAACGGGTCCTGGCATCTATGCCGCTGCGGGTGTGGCGCACGGACGAGGTCACGCCGCTCTCATCGCACCCGAATGACCCGGGCCCGGCTCCGGTGGCCCACGAAAAGACCGCAGAGTTCCTGACCACGTTCGGCGTCACCGTCCCGGAGGGCACGCCCGGCCAGACCGTCGGCGAGGCCGAGGCGCGTGAGGCTGATCGCGCGCGGGAACTCGCCAGGCAGGGACACCTGGTGCGGCTCTGGCGGCTGCCGGGCCAGGGGCGCGCGCTCGGCCTATGGCGGGCCAGGGACGCGGCCGAGATGCAGACGATCATGGAGTCACTGCCCCTGACCGCGAACGCCTGGATGACCACGGAAACCACGGCGCTCACCCAGCACCCCAGCGATCCCGCACTCTCCGGCCGGTAACCGGCACCCGGGGCAACCAGTCTGGAGCGGGCCGCCAGCCAGGACGGGGCCGCCGGCCTCAGGACGAGGCGAAGACGATGTGACCTTCGGCGTGCGCGACGGCAGGGCCGGCGGCGACCAGATGGACGGTGCACGTGTTCGCGCAGCGGACGTCGATGGTCCTGGCGCCGCCCTCGGTGGCGACGAGAAGATCGCCGGCCCGGATCCCGGCCCGCGCCAGCGCCGCGGCGGACAGCCGCAGGATGACATCGTCACCTGGATGCTTGTTGCCCGGCGTGAGCCGGTCAGCGAGGTAGGCGGCGACCACTCGCGGCGGCACGAACCCCGCGGACTCCACGCCGATGTCGCCGCCGGCAGGCAGGCCCGAGCGCGCCAGAATGACGACCCTTCCGGCCGGGGTCACGGCATAGACCAGGCCGTTCTTCTCGTTCTGCGCGATCAGATCACCGCCGAACCGGCCGAACGTCGCCGGTGCCACGACGATCCCGCCCTCCACCACGGGGGAACCGTCCACGACAGCGGCCGGCCGCCTGTCGCAGCCGATGCCGAACACCGTGGTCCGGGTGCCGAACCCGACGGTAACCAGGAGCCGGTGCCCGAACCGGCCGGTGGCGTCGAAAGCGATCCCGGACAGGAAGCCGCCCGGCGGCAGGCTGGCGAACCGGCGTGCCCGGCCCTGTGGGGTGATCATGATGACGCTCGGATGCGCGCCGGGCGAGATCGCGAACGCCACATCTTTCCCGAACGAGCAGTGCTCGCCGCGGACGGGAACGCTGCTGGTGATCACGAGGTAGGGCTCGGTGCCAGTGGAGGTCTGGTAGCCGCCAGCGCCGCGGGCGAACGGGGTCAGCGCGCCGCCGCGCAGGAGTACCAGCCTCCCGAACGCGGCCACCTGGAACGACCCGTCGCCGCGCGGCCCGGCGAGATCCACCACGCCGTGCAGGTGCCGGAACTCCGTCCACGCAGCTGACGGGGGCGGCGCGGCCTGCGCGGGACCGCCCCCGCACCCGGTCAGCGTGATCGTGGCGATGCCGAGGGCCAGACTCCGGAGCCAGCGCACGGACAACGAGCCTACGCGCCCGGTGGCCGGCGGTGTATCGGGCGCGGCCGGGTCTCGGCTCCGGTCCGGCCGTCCCGGTCAGGTGAGCGCTCCCGGCAGGCCGGCGCCCTTGATGGTCTTCATCGTGAACTGTGAGTTGGTCCTGGCCACGCCGGGCAGGTTGGTGAGCCTGGTCATGTAGAGGCGCTCGTAGGCGCCGAGGTCAGCGGTGGCGATCCACAGCAGGTAGTCGGGCTGGCCGAACATCCGCCGGCACTGCGTGACCTCGTCGATCTGAGCGATCTCCGCCTCGAAGGCCTCGAGCGTGGCCCGGTCCTGGATGGCCATCTCCACGTGCACCAGAACCTCGAATCCCCGTCCGAGCGCCGCCATGTCGACCGCGGCGTGGTAGCCGGTGATGACCCCGGCCCGCTCGAGGTTGCGCACCCGGCGCAGGCACGGGGACGGGGAGAGCCCGACGCGGTCGGCGAGCTCGGTGTTGGAGAGGCGCCCCTCCTGCATCAGGTGGCCGAGAATAGCGCGGTCGACGCGGTCCATGGCGTTTCATGCTAGCTATACGTGCGTATTGAGCAATATTTGGCATCGCGTTGCGGAAGGAATTGGCTAACTTGGCCAGCGAGTGACTTGCTCGACCCGTGCACGATCGGAGTCATGCCGTGCCTGCTGCGCTGCTGGCGTTCGCTCTGGCCGCGACCTTGCTGATCGTCGCCCCGGGCCCGGACAGCCTGCTAGTCATCCGCAACACCCTGCGCAGCGGTCGGCGCGCCGGGTGGATCACCGCCGGCGGCACGATGTCCGGATTGCTGATCTGGGCGGCCGGCGCCGCCCTCGGCGTGACCGAGCTGCTCCGGGTCAGCCGCCTCGGCTTCGACATCGTCCGGTTCGCCGGCGCCGGTTATCTGATCTGGCTCGGCGTGAGTACCCTCGGGCTCGCCCGCCGCAGGCGCGGCGAGCGCGGGCGCTCCAGCCCCGCCCTGCCCGGCCCGCCCGGCCCCGCTGTACCGGATCCGGTACGGGCCGGGTGGGGCGTCTATCTCAACGGGCTGCTGTCCAACCTTTGCAATCCCAAGATCGGCGTCTTCTTCGTGGCGTTCCTGCCCGGCTTCATTCCCGCCCGGGTCCCGGCCACGCTGTTCACCCTCGGGCTCGGCCTGTGGTTCATCGCCGAGACCGGGGCGTGGCTGGCCGTCCTGGCCTGGATGGTCGCCCGCGGCGCGAGCTGGCTGCGCCGGTCCGCCGCGCAGCGATGGCTGGAACGCGCCACCGGCGTCGTGCTCATCGGGTTCGGCGTGCGGCTGGCCGCCGAGACCCGCTGACCGGGTCGGCAGCCAGCTGTCTCAGCAGGTCGATATCGTGCCGGTCGTTGTCATCGCGTTCGTAGCCGGTGTGAAAGCGGAGCTGTAGATCGCGGCTGAGGCACCGCACCGGCCGGCGGCCGACGCGCCCCCGGCCGCTCAGGCCTTCAGCGGTGTAGGTCCCGTAACGCCCGTCCTGCAGTTGCTGCAGGCCGTTACCGGCCTGATCGAAGGTCAGCGGGTGCAGGTCCACCCGATGGTCCTGGTCATCGCGCAGGTCCAGCCGCGTCGGCAGCTCATCGGCATGGACCTGGTAGCCAAGGCCGGCGAGCGATGCGATCACCGCGTCGGCCTCGTCCAGCACAATGGCAATGTCGAGGTCGTCGTGCTTCCTTGTCTGCCTGCCGACGAGCGCGTCAACTCCCCAGCCGCCATCGAGCCAGACCTGCAGGCCCTGGGCCTCGAGCAGGTCGACTATCCGCACTACCTCGCCCGCGGGCATCATGCCTCATTGTCGTGGCTTTGCCATGCAACGCCGGCGGGGTCGTCAGCGTCTCTTGTTCGGCACTGTCGTGACGCCGGCCGGCCAGCCACCGCCGCCAGCAGGAAGGAGCCTCGTCGTGTTTCTGCATCGTCCCATGTCAGGGGCGACCCGGGTCGCGCTGGTCACGGCGAACGTGGCCGCCGTCACGTTCTTCCTGCTGTCCTATTCGCAGCACGGGGTGCGGTTCGGCCCCTACGGGATCGATCTGGACGTCTACCGCATCGGCGGGCACGCCTGGCTGCGCGGCGGGGACCTCTACGGGCGCCTTCCGCCGACCGCGGACGGGACCAGGCTCACGTTCACCTACCCGCCGATCGCGGCGGTCCTGCTGTCGCCGTTCTCGCTGATACCGATGCCGGTCGCCGACGCGGTGCTGGCCCTGGGCACGGTCGCCCTGGTCGCCGTGGTGCTCAGGGTGATACTCCGCTCCCTCGCCGGGCCGCCGGCGGGGTCGTGGTGGGCGCTGGCCTGGCTGTTACCCGCGGCGCTGTTCCTGGAACCCGTGCGGAACACGCTGACGTACGGCCAGATCAACGCCGTGCTGATGGCGCTGGTGACGCTGGACTGCCTGGTCGACGCGCCGCGCTGGCCGCGCGGCGCGCTGGTCGGCCTCGCCGCCGCGGTGAAGCTGACGCCCGCGGCGTTCGTGCTGTTCTTCCTGCTCCGCCGCGATTACCGGGCCGCGACGGCCGCCGCCGTGTCCTTCCTTGTCACCACCGGCATCGGCTTCCTGCTGGCCTGGCACGACTCCGTGCGGTACTGGACCGGGATCGTCTTCGAGACCGGCCGGATCGGGAGGCCCGGGTACGCGGCCGACCAGTCACTCCAGGCGGTTCTCGCGCGCGCCGGGCTCGATCCGCGGACCCCGGCGGGGATGGCCGTGTGGCTCGCGCTGTCGGTCACCGTGGTCGCGGTCGCGGGTCAGGGCATGCGGCACGCGCTCGCGGCGTCCGAGAGGTGCTGGGCCCTGTCGCTCAACGCCCTGGCCGCCCTGCTGATCTCGCCGATCTCCTGGTCGCACCACTGGGTCTGGTGCGTGCCCGCCCTGCTGACCCTGGCCGCCCTGAGCCGCCGGTACCTGGCCCGGCTGCCCCTGGTGCTCGCGGCCTGCGGCCTGCTGGTCTTCGGCGCGGCGCCGCAGTGGTGGTTCCCGGCGTCGGCGGGCCGGGAACTGCGGTGGGCGCCGTGGCAGCAGGTGGTCGGAAGCTCCTACGTGCTGTTCGCCGCGCTCGTCCTGCTCCTGTCCGCGTGCGCGCTGCTCACCCCGCGAGCACGGCGGGCCTCGCCGCCCAGTCCGAGCCTGGCCCCGGCGGGTCAGGTGGCAGGTGATGCCGGGCTCG
>DASYXX010000737.1:0-8001 GCA_035934395.1 Streptosporangiaceae bacterium | reverse complement strand
CTCGTACGACGAGGGCGTCGCCGAGTTCCTCGACCTCGACCGGGTGAAGCCGAACACCCTGGGCAACACCCGCATGCTGCTGCGCTTCTGAGGGCCGGAGGAGCAAGCTGTGCCTGCTGGTGATGATTGGCGTGCGGCGGCGCCTAGGTGAGGTGAATTGATATGCGATTTCTCTGGCTGCTGCCCGAGCCGAAGAACATGACCCGTGTATCGGCGAGGTCCGGCGCACGACGCGGGCTGGCCCGATGACGGCCGGGGATCTGGCGCTCGGTAGCAGGGAAGATTCTTCCGCCGGAGCCGGGAGGTGGGTGCGGTGGCTTGGCTCTGCCGCCCGCCGCCCAGTCAGCGTGCACGTGGCGGTCCTGATCGGCTTCCTGGCTGCCGGGATCGCCGTCAACTGGACCCGTGCCACGTACCTGCCTGACCAGGTGGTGCCCGGCGGTGGCCGGGACACCGGCTTGTTCGTGTGGGACTTCTGGTGGATGGCGCGCTCGGTGCTGCACCTCAGCAATCCCTGGTTCACCCACTACCTGGCCGCGCCGGTGGGAGCCCCGCTGGGGTTTCATACGCTGATGCCGCTGCCCGGTGTGCTGATGACGCCGGTCACCGTGGCATACGGCCCTGGTTTCAGCTACAACCTGCTGTCGGCTGCCGCGCCGGGCCTGATGTGCTACACGATGTACCGGGCGGCCCGGCTGTGGCTGCCTTCGCAGACCGGCGCGATCGCGGCGGGCGCGTTTTTCGGTCTGTCCACCATGATGACGTGGAACTCCTGGTATGAGATCCAGCTCGCGCTGGGCGCGATTTTCCTGCCGCTGGCGCTGGAGGCCGCGGTGCGGCTTGGGCGGCGGCCGGGCTGGCGGCAGGCGGCGATCCTGGGAGTGGTACTGGGGGCGGCGCTGCTGACCGACCAGGAATCGGCGATCCTGGCCTGGCTCCTGGCCGCAGCGGCCCTGCTGCCGTGGCTGGCCCGCCGGCCGGCCCACGGCGGCGACCGGGCCTGGGTCAAGCTGCGCTCGGCCGCCATCGCCGCGGTGGTAACCGTCGCAGCCGCCAGCCCACAGATCATCGCCATGGTTCAGCAGGCGCTGGCCGGCGAAGCCTCGGTGTCGCAGCGCGCCCTGGCCGCGGATTACCAGAATTCCGGTGCCCCCCTGCAGCAGATTTTCTCGCCCTCGCCGCGGGTGGCATTTTTCGGGCTGAAGAGCGTGGCCGCGCTGTACAACCACTCCAGCCCCGGCTTCACGTTCACGGCCTACGGCACGGTGCTGACCGTCCTCGCGCTGTTCGGCCTGGCCGTCTGCTGGCGGCAGCGCAGCGCCCGGCTGCTCGCCCTGCTCTGGCTCGGCAGTACCTACCTGGCCCTGGGAACCGGAATCATCATCGGCAACCAGCGGTATGTGCCGCTGGCCCAGGCCTGGCACGGCATACGGGTGTCGATGATCATGCCGTACACCTGGATGGTGCGGATATCGTTGCTGTCCTCCTTCCGCGAAGCCAACCGGTTCACCGAGCTCGGGCTGGTGCCCGCCGCGCTGCTCGCCGCCGCAGCCGTGAACTGGCTGCGCTGCCACGCCAGGCCGGCCCTGCTCGCGGTGTTCGCGCTCGCCATCCTCGAAGCCGGCAGCGTCGGCGCCTTCACCTTCCCCCAGACCACCATCCCGATCGCGATGACCGCACTTGACCGCCCGATCGCCGCCGACCATTCCGGGTCGATCGTCGTGGATGTCCCGTTCGGCGTGCGGAGCGCCGTGCCGCTGCCCGGCGAGGGAGCAGGCTTCAACTTTGAGGCCGAGGTTCAGGCCACCGCTGACGGCCATCCGCGCACCGTCGCCTATGTATCGCGGCTGCCCGAGTCCGTCCTGGCTGCGGTCAAACGGCATCCGTTCTACGCCGACCTGCTCGAGGCCCAGCAAGAACCCGCCGCCCTCTACACCGACCTGCTCGCGGCCGGCCAGGGCGATCCGGCGTGGCTTAAGGCGGCCCGGCTGGACGCGCGCCACATCAACGTCGGCTGGGCGATCGTCTGGTCCCCCACCCCGGTGATCCTGGACTACCTCCAGGCGGTCGGCCTGCGGTTCGACTACCGGGCCGACGGCGCGCTCGTATACCGCCTGGCCCCCGCCGGCCAGGCCGGCCACGGTGGCGCACAATGATCGGTACAGGAGACCCGGCTCGCTCCGAGGCAGCCTTGGCTACCCAAGGCACGATCGCAGCCGGCCTCACAGCAGCCTGAGCTGGCGGCTGGCCGGGCGGCCGGGCCGGGCGGCCCCGACGGACCGGTCGAGCAGCGCCGAGTCGATCGCGGCCAGGAACGGCGACGCGCCGGCCTCGCGGGTGCCGCCGTGCCTGGTGCGCCGGCTGGCGCAGGTCAGGAACAGCCGCGCGCGAGCCCTGGTCATGCCGACGAACAACAGCCGCCGCTCCTCAGCGAGCTCGGCGGCGGCCAGCGGTGGCTGGCCGGGAAGCCAGAGCGGGAGCAGGGCCTTCTCGCAGCCGGCCAGGAACACCACCTCGAACTCCAGGCCCTTGGCGGCGTGCAGAGTGAGCAGCGTGACCGCGTCGGCCCGCGGATCCAGGACGTCGGTCTCGGCGCCGAGCGAGATCTCGGTCAGGAACCGGTCCAGGTCGCGGCCGCAGCGCCGCGCCAGCGGAGCGAGAACCTCGCCCGCGGTGCGCGCGTCCAGCGCCGCCCCGGCATCGCCCGCCTCCGTCATCCGCGCGGCCAGCGTCCGCACCGCCCGCCGCAGCCGGTCGGCGACGGCGGTGCCGTCGGCCGCGTCGCCGTGCCCTGTCCCGCCCGCGATGGCGAGCCGCATTTCCCTGACGATCCCCGGAACCCCGGTGCGGCGCTCCAGCAGGTCGTGAGAGCTCTTCTGGAAGGGCAGGCCGGCCCGGGTCAGGGCCTGGCCTAACGGCTCCGCCTGAGCGTCGGTCCGGTAGAGCACCGCGACATCGGACAGGCCGAGCCCCTCATGGCCGTGCGCCCCGGCGCGCCCGGTATCCAGCGCGTGGAAGGACGCCCCGCCGAGCAGCCGCTCAATCTCGCGGGCGATCCAGGCACCCTCGGCGCGCTCGTCAGCGGCCTCGTGAAAGCCGATCGGGTGGTCGGCGGGCGCGGGCAGCGTTCCGCGTGCCGCGTGCGTCTCGTGCGCTCCTGGCGCGCCGCCGGCGGGCCGCAGCACCCGGCCCGGCACCAGGGAGGACGGCTGGATCGCCTGCAGCGCCCCGGCGACGATGGCGCCGCTTGACCGGTAGTTCCTCGTGAGCTGGCGCGTGGTCGCGCCGGGAAAGTCCTCCGCGAAGCGGAGGAACAAGCTCACGTCGGCGCCGCGGAAGCCGTAGATCGCCTGGTCCGGATCGCCGATGACGGTCAGCCCGCTCCCCTGGCCGGCCAGCAGCCGCAGCAGCCGGTACTGGGCGGCGTCGATGTCCTGGTACTCATCCACGCTGATCCGCGGCCAGCGCTCGCGCAGCGATCCCGCCACGGCCGGCTCGGCGGCCAGCAGGGCAGCGGGCAGCTCGACGAGGCCGTCAAAGTCCACGAGATCGCGGGCGGCCAGGCCCTTCACGAGCAGCTCCCTGGCGGTGTGATCGGCAGCCGTCTCGGCCAGCAGCCGCCTGGCCTCGCGCGGTGATCCCATGAGCTCGGCGGCCACCTCGAGCCGTGCGGCATCGTCAGCCACGCGGAAGCCGGTGGCCAGTCCGGCTCGTGCGTGGTGCTCCCGCAGGATCGTCAGGCCCAGCCCGTGGAACGTGGTGACCGTGATGCCCGGTGCCCGGCCGGGAAGCAGGGCCGTCAGCCTGCCGCGCATCTCCTCGGCGGCCCGCCGGGTGAACGTGATCGCCAGGCACGCCTGCGGCGCCACGTCGCGCCCTAGCACGTCGTGGGCGATCCGGTGGGTCAGCGTGCGCGTCTTCCCGGTTCCCGGCCCCGCGATGATCATCAGCGGGCTGTCGGCCTCCGCCGCGGCCCGCTGGTCCGGGTCCAGGCCGGCCAGGACGAGCTCCCCGCTACCAGGGGGCACCAGGATGCCGTCGGCGGTCTCGGCTGCCGTGCCCCCCTGGCTCCCGCGGCCGGCTACCGGTGGCCGCGCCGCCGGCCCGGTCTTCTTGCCGGCTCTCCCGGCCCTGCCCGCGCTTCCGGGCGCCCGCGCGGGCCCGCGCGCTGCTTCGCCCGCCTGCCCCGGCCGCGGGCCTGCGGTGCTGCCGTGTCTCCCGCTGGCCTGCCGGGCGCTCTTGAGCCCTTCCGGCTCGCTGTGCTTCCCGCTCGCCGGCGGGGCGCTCTTGAGGCCCCGCCTTCCCTCCTCACTCGTCGCTGGCGCTCCTCGCTCGTCAGTCCAGGCGGCGCCGCGCCCCTCCAGCTCGCTCATCTGTCCGCCCGCAGGAGCAGGCATCCGGCGTACGGCAGCGCGCCGACGGCCACGACCGCCACCCGCGCCGACCCGGCCTGGCGCGCGCCGGCCTGGCCGCGCAGCTGCAGGCACATCTCGTGGAGGAAACCGAGGCCGTGCAGCCGCCCCCCGGAGAGCTGGCCGCCGTTGGTGTTGATGGGCAGCTCACCGCCGAGCGAGATCCGGTCCCCGCCGGCCACGAATGCCCCGCTTTCCCCCGCCGCGCAGAACCCGAGCGCCTCGAGCCAGAACAAGGTCAGGATGCTGAAACCGTCGTAGAGGCCGGCCACGTCCACATCGCCTGGTCCGAGGCCAGTTCGGCGCCACATCTGCTGCGCGGCCCGGCGTCCCGGCAGCAGGTCGGCATGCTGTGCGTGCTGCGATCGCTGCGGCGGCGCGACGCCCACCGCCTCGATGCGTACCACCGGGCCCGGCGCGTCGGCGGCGTACCCGGCGTGGGACAGGACGATCGCCGTCGACCCGTCGCAGTGCACGTCGCAGTCGTAGAGGCAGAGCGGGTCTGCGACCATCCGGGCGGACAGGTAGTCGTCCAGCGTGAGCGGCTCGGTGAAGATGGCGCGCGGGTTCAGCCGGGCGTGCTTGCGCGCCGTCAGCGCGACCTGCGCGAGCTGCTCGCGCGAGGTCCCGTACTCGTGAAAGTGGCGCCGGGCGAGCAGCGCGTAGCTGAGCGGAGGCGGCCCGCCGCCGAACGCGGTGATCCAGGGGGGCGGGCCGGTCCCGGCGGCCGGGCCCTCGGCGCGGGCCCGCGCCTGGTACCGGGCGGAGCCCTCGGTGACCGTCCGGAACACGACGACGTGGCGGGTCAGCCCGGCGCTGATCGCCAGGCTGCCGCTGAGCACGGGCCCGAGCTGCGCGGGTCCCTCGAAGTTGCCCATCATGAAGTCGAGGCCGAGGCCCAGCGCGTCGTAGACATCCGCGAGCGACGGTCCGCCGAACCCCGGCCCGAGCGACGTTCCTCCTCCCGGGTATGCCGCGAGGCCCCCGATGTCACCGGCTGACAGGCCCGCATCCGCCACCGCCGCCGTGATGGCGTCCAGGGTGAGCGCGAGCGGGGATCGCTCGAGGCGGCGGCCGACGGCCGACTGCCCGATCCCCGAGATGACGACGTCGTCCTCGAACTTACCGGCCACGCCACACGAGACCCACTGCCTTACCCGGCACCGGGAACGCCGGTCCCCCGCTTCTGCGTGATGCCGGGCAGCATGTCGGAGTCACGCTCCATCGGGATGTAATCGGGCGGCATCTCGCCCTTGCGGACGTCCGCCTCGAGTATCTCGCCGTCAGGGCCCTCGTACAGGAGCGTGTACGCCGCCTCGAGCCTGCTGAAGAACTCGATCGTGGTGCAGCCCTCCGGTCCTGCGGTGTGCGGGCCGTACAGCGTGCCCGGCTCGGCGGTGAACACGTCGCCCACGCCCGCGATCCGGCCGTCGCCGAGCTCGAGGGAGCCCTGGACGACTATCTCGAACCGGTAGCACGGGTGGCCGTGCCGGAACAGCCGGTACCCGGGCGGCATCGGCAGCAGGTGCGCGGCCGGCGACGAAAAGCGGTCCTCGTCGTTCGCGCTCAGAATCCAGGTGGCCGAGGCGTAGGCGTTCATGCCCGCGCCGGCGAGCGCGTCCACGTACCAGCTGGGATAGCTCGTGGGCAGGGACCCGAGGGGATAGAACTCCATCTGCTGGCCGGCCGGTCAGGTCGCCTGGATGCTGGCGGGGTCTGCGGGAGTGAAGTTATAGACCCGGGCGGCGTTACCCACGGCGATCTTGTACTGGGTGGCCTCGGGCAGGTGGTCCAGCCACTTGCTGGCCATCGCCACGGTGTCGGGCCAGGTGGAGTCCGAGTGCGGGTAGTCGCACTCGAGCATCACGTTGTCCTCGCCGATGATGTCCAGCAGCCGGAGGCCGGCCTGATCTTCGATGAACGTGCCGTAGACGTGGTCGGCGAACAGCCGGCGGATGTCGGTGTCCAGGTCGAACCGGGATGCCGTCTTCTGCTCGCCGCGCTGGTGGCTGGCGTTCATCGTGATATCGAAGCGGGAGGCCCAGAACCGCTGCTTGTCGATGACCTGCTCGGCGCGCTCCAGGAAGTAGGGGATCCAGCCGATCGATCCCTCGGACAGGGCGATCTTCAGGCCCGGGAACCTGGTGAAGTTGCCGCTGAACAGCCAGTCCAGCAGGGTGCCGGCCTGGTTGGCCGCGGCCGAGTAGGCCATGAACGCAAGCGTCGGCATGTCGTCTGAGGTGCGGATCAGGTTGGAGGAGGACCCGACGTGCATGGAGATGACCAGGCCGGCCTCCTCGCACGCCCGGAACACCGGGTGCCAGTAGTCGGTATGGATCGATGGCAGCCCCAGCTTGGTCGGGTTCTCGGAGAACGCGATCGACTTGGCGCCGCGGGCCGCGGTCCGCTCGATCTCGGCCGCGCCGGCCGCCGGGTCCCACAGCGGGAGGAGCATCATCGGGATGAACCGGCCCGGGTAGGCCTGCGCGAGCTCCTCGAGGATGAAGTCGTTCCACGCCCGGACGCACAGCAGCCCGAGCTCCCGGTCCTTGGCCTCGTGGAACACCTGGCCGCAGTAGCGCGGGAACGACGGGAACAGCATCGAGGCCAGCACGAAGCCCTGGTTCATGTCGGCCACCCGGGCGGCCGGGTCGTAGCAGCCCGGCCGCATGTCCTCGTAGGTGATCGGCTCCGGGGAGAACTCCTCGCGCTTCTTGCCCGCCACCGCGTTCAGGCCTGTGGTGACGATCTGGCGGTCCTCGTAGACCCAGAACTCCGAAGAGCCGTCCCGCACGATCCGCGGCCCGGTCTCTCGCCAGCGTTCCGGCAGCCGCTCCTGCCAGAGCCGGGCCGGCTCGATGAGGTGGTCATCAACCGAGACGAACCAGCTGAGGGACATGAGACCTCCCGGACCAGTGAACCAGACCAGCGGCGGGCCTGATGAAAGCGAACGCTCACATATCAGCGTAACACGAGCAGGGCATCTGGTCCGTGGCCCGGGGAGAGCGCGCGAGGCCTCAGCGATACCGCGCGGCGAGCCGCCGACGGTGGTCCGCTGGCGAGCCGAACAGGGAGCGGTTCAGCACGGCGCGCTTGAGGTAGACGTGGATGCCGCTCTCCCAGGTGTAACCCATGCCGCCGTGCAGCTGCATGGCCTTGCCGACCACGTCGACCGCTGCCGCGCACGCGTAGGACTTGGCCATCGACGCCGCAACCCACGCCTGCGGGTCGTCGCCGGCCAGGCGCGCCGCGGCCTCGGCGACGAGCTCACGGGCCACCGAGACCTGCACGAGCATGTCCGCGGACGCGTGCTTGACGGCCTGGAACGAGCCGATCGGGCGGCCGAACTGGTGCCGCACCCGGGCGTAGCTTACGGTCGCGTCGAGCATGGCCTCGCTCAGGCCGAGGCTGTCGCAGGCCACGGCGACGGCGGCCCGGGCGAGCAGCCTGCGGACCGCGGCGCCGGGATCGCCGCGGAACCGCCACACGGCCGTCTCGGGCACGCCGGCGCCGTCCGCGGTCACCTGGCCGAGCCGGCGGGTCGCGTCGAGGACCGGCTGCGCCGCCACCTCCAGCCCGGGGGTGTGCG
>DASYXX010000721.1:0-2169 GCA_035934395.1 Streptosporangiaceae bacterium | reverse complement strand
GGCAGTTCAGCTGGTATGAGCCCCTGACCGATGGCCAAGCGCTCGCTCGAGCCGTGCGTTATGTGCTCGGCCGCACCGGCCTGTTCCTCAACTCGTCCAGCGACGCCCGCCTGCTCAGGCCGATTCTCGAGACCGCCGAGGCCGGCGGGCGGGCTCCGGCAGACGAGGAGATGGCGGCCGACATCGAACGGCACGAGATCGAGCCGCTGTTCGACGGCGCCGAGCTGGAGCGGATCTAGGCGCTCGAGTCCCGGTGCGCGCGAGCCATTGTTCGGGCACTGCCGACTGCCTGACAATCCGCAAGGCCGGCCTGGGGTAACGGATCTGGAAGAGGTGGATACTGACGTTATGGTCATTCATGCGCCGGCCCAGGTCCGGACGGTCATGCTGACGATCGACGGCACCGAGGTCACGGTGCCGGAGGGGACGACCATCTGGGCCGCGGCCAAGGACGCGGGGATCGACATCCCGGTGCTCTGCCACGACGAGCGCTTCGACCCGGTCGGCGTCTGCCGCATGTGCGTGGTCGACGTCGGGGCGCGCGCCTACGCGGCCGCCTGCGTGCGCCCGTGCGAGAACGGCATGGTCGTGCAGACCGCCACCCACGACGTGGAGCGCAACCGCGCCACGCTGACCGAGCTCCTGCTCGCCGACCAGCCTGCCCCGGAGTGCGACCCTAAGCAGACCACCACGGCCGACAACGAGCTGCTCGCGCTGGCCGAGCGCTTCGGGCTGCCGGGCCCGGGCGAGATCCCTCAGGCTTCGGGGCGCGGGGCCGACCTGTCGAACCCGGTGATCGCGGTCGACCACGATGCGTGCATCCTGTGCGACCGCTGCGTCCGGGCCTGCGACGACATCCAGGGCAACGACGTTATCGGCCGCAGCGGCAAGGGCTACGCGACCAGGATCGCGTTCGACCTCAACGACCCGATGGGCGCCTCCACGTGCGTGACCTGCGGGGAGTGCGTCGCCGCCTGCCCGACCGGCGCGCTGACCAACAAGCCGATCCGCAGCATCCCGATCCGGCCGCGCAGCGAGCTGGACGCGGTGGACAGCGTGTGCCCCTACTGCGGTGTCGGCTGCGCGCTCACCTACCACGTCGACCGGGAGCGCGGGGCGATCTCGTTCGCGGAGGGCCGGGACCAGCCCGGCTCGCAGGGCCGGCTCTGCGTCAAGGGCCGCTACGGCTGGGACTACGCCGCGTCGCCGCAGCGCCTGACCGTGCCGCTGATCCGCCGCGACGAGGCGTACCCCAAGGGACCGCTGTCCACGGACGTGCGCGGCGAGATGACTATCGATAACGCTACCGGCGCCGCGAACGGCCGCAATGGCAGAAGGGGCGGCGGGCAAGAACGCCGCCAGCGCAAGCCCGGGGGCCTGGTCGACTACGCCGAGGTGCTGCCGCACTTCCGGGAGGCCACCTGGGACGAGGCGCTGGACCTGGTGGCCAGGCGGCTTACCGAGATCCACGCCGCGGGCGGCCCCGCCGCGATCGCCGGGTTCGGGTCGGCCAAGTGCTCCAACGAGGAGGCCTACCTGTTCCAGAAGCTGATCAGGACCGGCTTCCACACCAACAACGTCGACCACTGCACCCGGCTGTGCCACGCCTCCAGCGTGGCCGCGCTGTTCGAGGGCATCGGCTCCGGCGCGGTCTCCACCACCTACGGCGACGTGGTCAACGCCGACGTCGCGATCGTCACGGGCAGCAACCCGACGGCGAACCACCCGGTCGCCTCGTCGTTCTTCAAGCAGGCCAGGCGCCGCGGGACGACGATCATCTACATCGACCCGAGGGCCGACAAGATGTCCGACCACGCCGACATCTTCTGCCAGCTCAAGCCCGGCACCGACGTGGCGTTCTACAACGGCATCATGCACGAGGTGATCCGGCTCGGGCTGACCGACGCCGAGTTCATCGAGAACCGGACGACGAACTACGCAGCCCTGGCCGAGACCGTGCGCCACTACCCGCCGGAACGGGCGGAGCAGATCACCGGGGTGCCCGCCGACGTGATCCGCCGGGTGGCCCGGGCCTGGGGCGAGGCCGGGGCCGGGGTCATCTTCTGGGGCATGGGCATCTCGCAGCACACCACGGGCACCGACAACGCCCGCTGCCTGATCGCGATGTGCGCGATCACCGGCAACGTCGGGAAGCCGGGCAGCGGGCTG
>DASYXX010000087.1:0-7889 GCA_035934395.1 Streptosporangiaceae bacterium | reverse complement strand
CCGAGCGGTGCGCCAGGCTCGCCGACCTGGCACCGCTGGTCGCCCCGTACGCCGCCGTCGATCGCGCGAGCCTGCTGCTGCTCATGGGGCGCCCGGAGGAGAGCGAGGAAGCGGCCCGCGAGGCCGACGCGCTCGTCGCCGCCTTCGGCGGCTGGCAGCCGACGCTGCACCTGGCGTACTGGCGAGCCTGGCGGTGTCTCGCCGAAGGACGACTCGCCGATGCCTGCGCCCTGTATGAGCGCATCGAGGCCACATCGGCGCGGGTGGGCCTGCGCGAGCCGTGCGAGGTCCCCTGGGCACGTCACGCGATCACGACCTACCTCGGCTCGGGTCGCCGCGCGGACGCCGAGCGGGTGCTCGGGTGGCTGGCGGACTGCGCCCGGCCACTGCCGTGCCGCTATCCGCACATCGCGATCGCTCATGGCCGGGCGCTGCTCGCCGAAGACGCAGGCGACCAGGCGCTGGCTGACGAACTGTTCGGTCAGGCCATGACCATTCACCAGGAGGTCGACCTGCCCCTGGAGCGGCTGGTCACGCTGCTGGAGTACGGGCGCTTCCTAAGGCGGTCACGGCAGCTGGAACGGGCTCGGCGACTGCTCGCGCAGGCACTCGAGATCGCCGAGACCGCAGGAGCGCGCTGGCTCGCTGACCAGGCGCGCCAGGAACTGCGGGTCGCGGGAGGCCGGCGGCGGGTGAAGCCGGATCCGGGCCGGCTGACCCCGCAGGAGGAGCGGGTGGCCGAGCTTGCCGCCTCCGGCGCATCCAACGCCGACATCGCCGGCACCCTCTACGTCTCGCTGAACACGGTGGAGACCCACCTGCAGCACATTTACGTCAAGCTCCGTGTCCACTCACGGCATCAGCTGGCGGCGGCGCTCGCTAACAATCACCGGAATCCATGATTGATCGCAGAACTGCTCCTACCGGACGCTGTGGCAGCCCAGCGCACGAGAGAGGGAGCACAGACAATGCGCAAGGTACTCATGACCGCCCTCGCGGGGGTGACGATGCTAACCGCCGTCGGCGGTGCGAGCCTGGCCGCCGCCAGCGGCTCCCCTGCCCGGTCAGGCACGCTGCACCTGCAGTTCGTATCCACATCGCCGACCTCGAACACCGAGACGGTCATCGCCAAGGCCCAGCAACTAGGGCGAAATGATCACTGACATGGCACCAGCCGCTCCGGCGCATCGGCGTAACGGCTGGTCAGTGGCGGAGGATCGGGGATTTGAACCCCGGATGGGCGCGAACCCAAACCGCATTAGCAGTCCCCTCGCCACCGCGAAAGCGCCTGCAGGCCATCCGCGCCTGACGGAATCCGCGCATGTCAGCGGGGTCGCACGCATAAGGCGCCGGAACCCGGCACCGCCCGACGCAAGACCCGCTGTGCCATCGCTGTGCCAGCCCGAGCCGGTCCTCGCCGGCTGGCTCGCCCGGCTCCTGCCTGGCGGCCAGCAGGGCAAGTTCCGGCCGGCCGACCGCATCCCTGCGCAGCCTGTCCACGGCGTTCCGCCACGCCGCGGTCACCAGCCATCCCGCCGGATTGCCGGGACTCCGTCATCCGGCCATCGGCGCAGCGCCTCCCCCGCCGCTTCCTGCAGGGCATCCTCGGCGCGCTCCAGATCCGACAGCCGACGGGCAGGCACGCCCAGCATCCCGGCATGATCAGCCCGCCAGAGCCGATCCAGCACGCCAGCGGGGTCGGCGGGCCCGGTCACGGGCCCGCCGACAGACGGCGTACTGGTCCCGGCCGGCCCGGTTCCGCGGGCACGGCGCGACGATACCACCGGAGGGCGAGGCCTCCCGGTCAGCCGCCTGCGGGCGGGCCATCCAGAATTCGCCGGTCAGCCCAGGCCGCTCAGCCACGCCGCCACGGCCTGGCCGATCTGGTCCGGCGAGTCTTCCTGGATGAAATGCAGGCCCGGCACGCGGACCTCCGTCTGGCGTGGCCAGCTGCGGGCATAGTCGAGCTGGTCGCCGGTCAGCGCCGCGCCCGGGTCGGCGGAGATCAGCAGCTTGGGGACCGGGGCATGCTCGAGCCACGCGGCGTAGGCGGCGACGTCCTCGGCCACATCCGCCGGGTCGCCATCGATCGGGATCTGCCGCGGCCAGGTGAGCGTCGGCCGCCGGTCTTCCCCGGCAGCCAGGTAGGGGCGCCGGTACTCGGCCATCTCCTCCTCGCTCAGCGTGCGCATGACACCGCCGGGCAGCATCTGCTCGACGAAGAAGTTGCCCTCCAGCACCATCTGCTCGCCGGCCGGCGAGCGCAACGCGCCGAACAGCTCGCGCAGTGGCTCGGGAAAGCCCGCCCAGCTCGCCGGCCTCACGACGGCCTCCATGTAGGCGATCCCGCGCACCGCCGCCGGGTGGCGGCGGGCCCAGTCGAACCCGAGCGCCGACCCCCAGTCATGCACCACCAGCGTGACCTTCTCGGTGACGCCAAGGACATCGAGCAACCCGTCGAGATAACGACGGTGCTCGGCGAAGGTGTAACGATCTGGGCCAGACGGTGTGAGCTTGCCGGAGTCACCCATCCCGACCAGGTCGGGAGCGATGCACCGGCCCAGGCCCGCCACATGGGGGATCACATTGCGCCACAGGTACGACGAGGTCGGGTTGCCATGCAAGAACACCACCGGGTCTCCCGCGCCGGCCTGCACGTAGGCCATCGGGACCCCCAGTACCTCAGCGCGGACCTTCTGGGACCCCGCTCGTACGGACTCGCTCATTCGGACTTTCTCCTCGTCCTTCCAGGCCGGCCACCTCCGTGCCGGCGTGCGTCGGGCAACTCTCACCGCATAGAGCCGCCTTGGACTCGCCATGAAGAAATTGACCGTTCAACAATAAATACGCTATCCCCGGGCACTGACATACCTGAGAGCCCGGCGCCCCGGAGACAGCGGCGAACATGTTGGTCATGCTTCCTGACTAATCTAGCACCGTGGCTGTCATTAGTCAAGGGCCCTGACTATAATGGGCCGCGTGCCTCATCCCGAACAGCACGCCCCACTGCTGCGGCTGCTCGTCCTGGCCACCCGGCAGATGGCCTCCGACCTGAACGACAAGCTGATCGACGCGGGCGTCACCGGCCACCGCGATTCATGGAACAACGTGATGCCGCACATCCCCCCCTCTGGGATCCGGCTGACCGACCTGGCCGCGCGCGCCAACATGACCAAGCAGGCGATGGCCGAACTCGTCGCCGAGATCGAGCGCCGCGGGCTCCTCCAGCGCACCACCGACCCGGCCGACCGGCGCGCCAAGATCATCGAATTCACCGACCAGGGCTGGGCAACGGTGAACCTCGCCCTGGAGGCACTAGGCCAACTCGAGGCCGATATCGCCGACCGTCTGGGCGAGCCCGCAGTCAGCGAGCTGCGCAGCACGCTCCTGCGGATCCTCGACCGCCCGGCCTACACCAGGCGCAAATGATCACGCGGAGGCGCCCGCACCTGAGCGACCGGACGGAGCAGCGGCGCGGCAGTAGCGTTTTACCGGTATCAGGGAGAGAGTTAGCGAGGATTCCCAAAGTCGCCAGGCGCGGCGCGCCAGGGCGTCGGCATCGAACTCGGAGCGGTCGCCTGCGAGAACTCCGAGGCTGAGGCTGTGGGCAGGTCGCGGTGTTACGAGGTCGCGCGAGCGAGTGTGCCCGGGTGCGGGAGGTTCTGACGCTGGCGCGTCAGGGGTTGAGTGGTGCGCTGGTCGTGCTGGCCGAGCCGGGAATGGGCAAGACGGCTCTGCTGAAGTACGCGATCGACGAGGCGTCAGACATGCGGGTTCTCTCGGTGAGCGCAGGGGTTGGCGAGTCGGCGTTGCCGTTCGCCTGCTTGCACCGGCTTCTGTCAGGCCTGGTTGAGTACGCGCAAGCCATTCCGCAGACCCAGCGGGATGCCCTGCTTGGTGCGTTGGCTCTCGGGCCAGCGCCGCGCCCGGAAGATCGTTTCGTCGTGCACGTGGCCGTGCTGAACCTCCTCGGGGTTATCGCCGAGGCCGGGCCGGTCTTGATTGCCATCGATGATGTGCAATGGCTCGACCAGCCCACCGCGGAGATCTTCGCATTCATCATCCAGCGCCTTGGCGCGGATGGCATCGCGGTGCTGCTGGCTTGCCGCGAAGGTGAGACGCCGCCGCATTTTGGCCAGCTGGATGCCGTGCGGCTGCGGGGCCTGGAACTGACAGCCGTTGAGGAGTTGCTGAGTGACCGGCTGGCCATCCAGCCTCCGCCTGGGCTCGCGGGAAAGCTGACCGAAGCATCCGGCGGGATTCCGCTGATCGTCGTCGAGGTGGCGGCGCAACTGACCGCGGATCAGCTGACCGGGCGGGCGCCCGTTGATGAGCTGGTCCTGACCGCCCGGACCGGTCCGGCGCGCCTGCTCGCGCGCCGGCTTGACGGTGCCGCGGCGGAGGTGCGCACCGCGGCGGTCCTGGCTGCCGCGGCAGCCGAGGACGAGCTTGCCGTGGCGCTTGCGGCCGCAGGCCGGCAGGGAATCGGTGAGCAGGCATTCGAAGATCTCGAGGACCGCGGCGTGATCAGGCTGAGCGGCGGGACACTGCGGTTCCTGCACCCGGTTATGCGGGCCGCTGTAATCGAGGGCGCGGCGCCGCGGGAAATCCGCGCAGCTCACCGGGCGCTGGCGGGCGAGTCCGGGCCGGGGGACGAGGTTCGGCGCGCCTGGCATCTTGCCGCCGCGGCGCTGCGGCCGGACGAGGCGGTGGCGCGCGCTCTGGAATCGGTGGCGGTGACGGCCAGCGCCAACAACGGCTACGCGGCGGCAGCCGCGGCGCTGACGCGCGCCGCAGATCTTAGCGTCAGCCAGGAGACGCGATCGCGGCGCTGGTTCGCCGCAGCCCAGGCGGCCCGGCTGGCGGGCCAGAACGATGTGGCCAGGCGCCTGCTCGAGCGTATTACCGGTGACGTCGACCCGTCGCTGTCGGCTGCGGTAGCCACCGTCCGGGGACGGCTGGAGCTCCGCGCGGGCAGGCTGGCGGTCGCCCACGCGGTACTTTCGAACGCCGCGTCGGCCGTGGGCGCGCATGACCCGGCGGCCGCCGCGGCCTTGCTCGCGGATGCCGCGATGGCCATCTTCCTGGCCGGTGACCCGGTGAAGGCGGTCGAACTAGCCGGGCAGGCCGGCGAACTCGATACGCCGCCGGGAGGCAATGCCGACCTCCTGGTCAAGCTCATCATCGGCAGCGCGCACATGCACCTCGGGCAGTTGACCGACGGCCTTCGGCTGATCCGCGAGGCGGCGCACATCGCCGCTCTCCCGCCCGCCCGCCGGCCGGACATGGAATACGTGATCTTCACGGCGCTCGGGCTCGTCTGGCTTGGCGACCACGACGGCGCCCGGGGGCTGCTTGAGCCCATCGTGGCCGAACTTCGCGCCAGGGGCGCCCTCGGAGACCTCCCGTTCGCGCTGTATGCCGCCGCGTATACCGACGCACGGGCCGGACGGCTCGGAGCTGCCGTGGCGGCGGCCGCCGACGCCGTCGATCTCGCCCAGGCAACCGGCGACGAATTGTGGCGCTATCTCGGGCTGGGCGGCCTGGCGCTGGCCGAGGCGCAACTCGGGGACGAGGCAGAATGCCGGCGGCATGCAGAGGCCGCGCTCGCCATGCTGCGCTGGTTCGATCTTGATTACCCGCGCGATGCCCACGATGCCCTCGGGCTGCTGGAACTCGGCCTGGGTAACCCCGAACGCGCCGTCGACTACCTGGAGGTCGCCAACCGGATGCAGGGTTCGGAGCCGGTGCTTGCCCGGCCATCGGCGACGGACCTGGTCGAGGCCTACGTCCGAAGCGGACGCAACGTCCCGGCCAGCATGGTGGACAGCCTGGTCCGCCAGAGCGGCGACGACGAGTTCCCGGGCAACGCCGCGATTGCCTGGCGGTGCCGCGGGCTGATCGCCCCCGACGACCAATACCAGGACTGCTTCGAGCGCGCGCTCGGCCTCCATGATCGCGGCTCGTCGCCCTTCGAAACGGCACGGACCCGTTTCTGTCTTGGCGAGCGCCTGCGCCGCAGCGGACGGCGCGTCGAGGCCCGCAAGCACCTTCGAGAGGCATGTCTCGCGTTCGTGCACCTTGGCGCCCGGTCGTGGGCCGAGCGCGCCCAGCAGGAACTGCGCGCAACCGGCGAGACCCTGCACGGGCCCGCCGGCTCGCCGCCCGGGTTCGCGCTCACGCCACAGGAACGGGCAGTGGCCGCGGCAATCTCCCGCGGAGCCACCAACCGGGAGGCGGCCACCACGCTGTTCCTCAGCCCCAAGACCGTTGAAATGCACCTCTCCCGGGTGTACCGGAAGCTGGGGCTGCGGTCGCGGGCAGAGCTGGCCAACTGGGCCGCCGCCGCGGAGCATGCCGGCGCCCTGGGATAAGACCAGGGATTTCCCCGTATCGGTCAGCCCGCTGGCCGGCCGACCCTTATCGCGGCGCCTGGCAGGCGAGCGGACGCGCTCGCAAAGAACGTCTCTTAACTACGGGGAAAGAAGGACAACCCATGCGTATCAACCGTTTGATCGTTGCGGCGGGAATCGCCGCTGGCGCGCTCGCCATGGCGGCAGTTCCCGCCGCCGCGAGCGCGGCCCCGGCTCAGCCGACCAGCGGCAACCTGTTCGCCAGCATCACGGGCAGCGGCACGCTGGCCCACGGCAACCGCGTCACCAGCGTGACCCATCTCAGCACCGGCCGGTATGAGGTCAGGTTCGCAACCGACGTGCGCAGGTGCGCCTACGTCGCGACCACCATCAACGCGCATTCTCAGGCGCTGCAGGTGTTCACCGCCGGCGGGCACCTGAGTGAGAACGGCGTGTACGTCGAGACCAAGAATCAGGGCGGCGGGCTCACCGACGGGCCGTTCAACCTGGCGGTGGACTGCGGAGCGACCGGCTGGTCATATGCGATCGTCGGCTACACCGCCAACCTGGTCCGCGCCACCCCCGGTACCAGGCTGACCAGCCTGGGCACCGGCCGCTACGACGTGACGTTCCCGACCAGCATCGGCAACTGCGCCTACCTCGCCACCGTCGGCGACCCGGGTAACCATCTGGTGTTCAACCCCAACGGCGTCTACACCGGGTCGGGCCCCAACGCCCGCACCGTCTACATCGAGACCAAGAACCCCGGCGGCGGGCTGAGCCCGGGTATCCCCTTCCACCTGGCGGTGATCTGCCCGTCCGCGGCCAACGCCAAGATCGCTGTCGTCAACGCCAGCGGGCTGCCCTCCCGCGGGTCGCCGCTGACCAGCTCGTTCAGCTCCTCGGTCGGGCAGTACACGCTGGCCACCGGCAGGACGCTGGCCGCGTGCGCGGCGATCGCCACCCGCGGCTCGGTCAACACCAGCGTGCCGTTTGACCCGGCCACGGTGGAGATCACCCCGGGCCCGGCCCCCAACACCGCTGGAGTCCAGGTCCGCGGGCTGCTGTTCTTCGGCGGCAACCTGGCCAGCGAATCCTTCCACTCCGCGATGATCTGCTGACCCGCCAGCAGGCTCTCCCGGACCCGGCCGCAGTTCGCGGCCGGGTCCGGACGCGTGTTGAACGCCCGTCCGCGGCGATTCCGGGGAACCTCGCTGGTCTGTATTCGTAGGCCGCCAAAAAGAGCGGCGCAGAGCCCGCAGAACCCAGGAGGATCGTAATGTCGGAAACGAGATAGCCGACGCGACGGCGCGGGTCACCGGCGCCAGCCGGGTTTTGGCCGCGGAATCGCCACCGCCTTGAGCCGGGCCGGGGCGCAGGTCGTCGGCGTCGCCCGCGACCGTGGCTTTTGGGCTGGCGGTCGTTAACTGAGATACCGCCAGGCAACGTCATCGCGAATGCCATTCATAGCAGGATGTTCTGCGCACCGCGACTCACGAATGCCTATCACTTCAGTAGACATTCCTATTCGGCAGG
>DASYXX010000687.1:0-2166 GCA_035934395.1 Streptosporangiaceae bacterium | reverse complement strand
GTCTACCTGGAGTCCGCGGCCCGGCCGCCCGCCCCGGACCCGGCCATGCTCGCGGTTCTCGAGCAGCTGAGCGCCCGCGGCATCATCCACGCGATCGCCACCAGGAACCCGCCGGAGGCCGCGCGGTACGCCGCCGCCGTCACCGGCCTGGACTTCGCGGCGGCCGAGAGCGGCTGGGGCCGCAAGTCGGACGCCGTGCGGCGGATCATCACGGACCTGGGCCTGGGCCCCGACGCGGTGGCGTTCGTGGACGATGACCTCTACGAGCGGGCCGAGGTCTCCCTCGCGGTGCCGGAGGCGCTGGTGCTGTCGCCCGAGGACATGGCCGACGCCGTCGGCTGGCCCGAGTTCAGCCCGGCCACGGTGACCGCGGAGGCCGCTCGCCGCGGCGAGCTGTACGCGCAGCGGCGGCGCAGGCAGGAGGGGGCCCGGGTGTTCGCCGGGTCCAGGGACGAGTTCCTGCGGTACTGCGGCACCCGGGTGGCGATCAGCCCGGCCGCGGACGCGGACGCGCCGCGGCTGCACGAGCTGTCGGTCCGCACCCATCAGTTCAACACGACCGGCGAGGCCGTGGCCGAGGCGGAGCTGCGCGCGCTGATCGCGTCCCCCGCGCACCAGGTCACGACCGTGCGGCTGTCCGACAGGTTCGGCGACGACGGCCTGGTCGGCGGCTGTGTCATCGAGCTTGGCGGGGGGGTCTGGGGGGGTCGCCCCCCCGAAGCCAACACCCGCATCGAGTTTGGCGGGGGGGTCTGGGGGGGTCGCCCCCCCGAGGCCAGCACGGGCCCTGGTCCCGGCTGGACAGTGACGCTGCTCATGATGTCGTGCCGGGCGTTGGGCCGCGGCGTCATCGAGGCGCTGCTCGCCTGGCTGGCGCGGTCGGCGGCGCGGGACGGGGCGCGGGAGCTGGTCGTCCCCTGCCTCGTCACCCCGCGCAACGTGCCGCTCCGGCTCGCGCTCGCCGCGTCGGGCTTCCGTGCCCCCGATGATGCGGGCACGGCGGAGCGCCCGCACGTGGCCCGGTTCGCCAGGACCCTGTCCGGTCCGCCGCCCCCGCTGCCCGGCTGGGTGACCGCGCCTGGCGAGCCGTGAGCGAGCCGAAGGGGCGCCCGTGAAGGGGGAAGGGGAGGAGGGCGGGGCCCCGGAGGCGAGCGAACCGGGAGGCGCCGTGAGCGCCGCGGGGGTCGTCGGCGAGCTGCGCCATATCCTGTTTCAGGCGCCGGGACGCGAGGAGCTGCTGGCCACGGGCGACCAGACGCCGCTGTTCGGCGCGGGCGTGGGACTCGACTCGCTGTCCGGCGTCATGCTCCTGCGTGAGGTTCACCGGCGCTTCGGCGTGGACGTCGCGGCCGAGGACCTCAATCTCGACGCGCTGGCCACGCTGGCCACGCTCGCCGCTTTCATCGAGGAGCGGGCCGGCTGAGCATGCTGGCCCCGCCGCGGAACCGTGCGTTAAGGAGAAATCCTCAAGAATGCCTCGTTACGCCCCGCATCCGCGCTGGACGCCGGCCGTATCCTGGGCGGACCGCCCGTGAGTGAGGGGGCCGGAGGGCGTGCAGCGAGACAGCATGACAGGGGAAGCGGCGGGCGAGGGCGGACCGGGCGAGAGCGGGATGGGTGGGCAGATGCGCTCCGCAGATGACCCGCAGGCGCGGGTCGTCACGATTCCGAACGCGATCAGCGTGGCCCGCCTTGCGGGCGTGCCGGTGTTCCTCTGGCTGGTCCTCGGCCCCCGCAGCCAGGCCGGGGACTGGTGGGCGGTCGGGCTGCTGATCGCTTCCGGGCTGTCCGACTGGCTGGACGGCAAGATCGCCCGCGCGCTGAACCAGCAGAGCCGGCTCGGCCAGGTACTCGACCCGGCCGCGGACCGGCTGTACATCGTGGCCACCATCGCGGCGCTGGCCGTCCGGGCCATCATTCCCTGGTGGCTGGTCGGGCTGCTCGCGGCCCGGGAGCTGCTGCTGGCCGGGGTGCTCGCCGTGCTGCGCCGGCACGGGTACGGGCCGCTGCAGGTCAGCTTCGTTGGCAAGGCCGCGACGCTGGCCTTGCTGTACGCGTTCCCGCTGCTGTTCCTGGGCTCGCATGCGACCAGCTACGCCGAGGTCGCCAGAATTGCCGGTTGGGCGTTTGCCATCTGGGGAAGTGCACTCTACTGGTGCGCCGCCC
>DASYXX010000676.1:0-3907 GCA_035934395.1 Streptosporangiaceae bacterium | reverse complement strand
GGCGGTTGCCGCCCGGCGGGGTGGTGCCAGAGGATTACGTCTTTCAGGCGCACGGGCCTGGCGGCGCTCCGGCTCTGGTTCGGCTGTCGGAACTGTTCGCGCCGGGCAAGAACTCGCTGGTGATCTACAGCATGATGTTTCCCCGCGCCGCAGACGATACGAGCCCCGGCCCGCCCGGCGGGCAAACCGCGTTGCTGCCCCTGGCGGAGGGCCCGTGCCCGTCGTGCACCGCCTTGGTCGATCAGCTGGACGGCGCGGCCGGGCACGTCTGCCAGCACGTCAACCTCGCGGTCGCCGCGAAGGCGCCGGTCGAGCGCGTGCTCACCTTCGCCGCCGAACGCGGCTGGCGGCGGCTGCGCCTGCTGTCCTCGGCCGGCACCAGCTACAACCTTGACTACCTCGCCGAGACCGCCGACGGCTCCCAGCAACCCATGCTGAACGTGTTTCACCGCGACGGGCAGACGATCCGCCACTTCTGGGGCTCGGAACTGTTCTACGCACCGGCCGATCCCGGGCAAGAACCCCGCCACGTCGGCACCCTCGAGCCGCTGTGGAACCTGTTCGACTTCACCCGCGAGGGCCGCCCGGCCAGCTGGCACGAGCAGTTCAGCTACTGACCACCCGGGGGGCGGCAAGGACGCTGATCACCCGTGTATCAAGCGCTCGGAGCCGCCATTATCGCCTTCCGAAGGCGGCTCTAGCCATCGGTCACCCTTCGTCGAAGGTTTCGCTGGCGTGACGCAGGGGAACGCCGCAGCCGAAGGTGTGTTCGCCGCCTCACCGCCCGGCCTGCCGGAGTCTTCTGGCCGCGGCTTCTGGCAGCAGGTCGTTGGACCAGACGCCGGCAGCTGACTCCGTTCCGGCCAGGAACTTGACTTCTCCCGGGGCTCGCCCGACCGGGATGACCTGCAGGTGCAGGGCGAAGTCGGCGCGAGCCGCATGGCCTCGCTGCGGCGCCTGCTGCCAGGCGGCGATGTAGGGCATCGGCGAGCCGAACAGCAAGTCCAGCCGCCGGAGCACGTCGCGGTACACCTCGCCGAACGTGGCGCTGGCACGGTCGCGCAGCGCTGGCAGATCGGGGACCCGGGTCAGCGGGAGCAGCACCACCTCATACGGCCAGCGGGCGGCCGGGGGCACGAACGCGATCCAGTGCTCGTTGCGCCCCACGACCCGGCGCCCGTCGGAGAGCTCGCTGGCCACCAGGTCATCGAACAGGTTCCGGCCAGTTTCCGCGCGGTGGGCGCGTGCGCGTGCCAGCAGGCGGCTGGTCCGCGGCGGCACGAACGGGAACGCATACACCTGGCCGTGCGGGTGGTGCAGGGTGACACCGACCTCCTCGCCCCGGTTCTCAAAGCAGTACACGTGCCGCACCCCGGGCAGCGCGCCGAGCACCCGCGTCCGGTCCGCCCACGCCCCGAGCACGGTACCGATCCTGCGCATGGACAGGTCCGCGAACGAGGCATCGTGCTCGGCGGTGAAGCAGACCACCTCGCACCGGCCATAACCCGCGCGCTCGGCCACCGGCAGCGGGCCGACCCCGGCCGGGGATCCGCCGCGCACCGAGACAGGCGGCACAGCCTGCCGTGCAGCACCCGCCGCCGCGCCCTGCAGCACTGGGAACCGGTTTTCGAACACCACGACGTCATAGCCGGGCGCCGGGACCTCCGTGCGGCGGCCCGGCCGGGACGGGCACAGCGGGCACAGATCCGCAGGCGGCAAGACCGGGCGGCCCCGGCGCCGCGTCGCGAACACCACCCACTCGCCCAGCAGCGGATCGAAGCGCAGCCCGCCCTCCGCGCCAGTGCCGTTCCGGCCAGCGCCATCACCGCCATCGCCGTCGGCCGCGGGCCCGGCCGCTGACATAGCCAGCGGCGGCACGTCCCTGCCGTCCGAGAACCCCGCCCGGCCCAGCCCTGGCGACTCATCGAAGTAGATGATCTCGCGGCCGTCAGCAAGCCGCCCGCAACTCCGCCAGACCCGGCCGACCGCCGCGAGATCACCGCGCGATCCCGCCTCCGCCACCGCCGCCATGGAATCGAGGCTAGCCCGCCAGGCAACCCGAAGCCTGGCCCGGACCACGTCGCCGCCCGCGCACACGCCCGCGACAATGCCGCCAAAATGCAACCGCTCGCCAGGCTGATCACACTGCGTGGCCGATCCGCAGTGACGGCCTGCGCGCGTACCCGCCGTTATGCACGAGCTTCAAGCTCTGAAGCAATGTGCGTGTACCGCGTCCGAACGGGGCGTTATGGAGCAGCGGATCTGTGCTCAGCGGCCGGTGGGCTGACGGCGCGACGGCGCTGTGACAGTTCTTCACAGAACAGGCTGATGTCGGCATCGGTGCGTGCCTGGACGAGCTGGACGGTGTCGGTTAGCAGGGTTTCAGCTTCCCTCAGCGCCTGCGCGTTGCTGCTGGTCCACAGCAGGTGAAGACGCTCGGCGAAGTGCTCGGGCATCACGTCCAGTTCGCCGATCAGGTGGCTCTGCCATTTGATCACGCGATGTGGCGAGTACACCCCGTTGAGCGCGAGGATCGCGCCGAACACCGCGTGCCCGGCGCGGGTGAGCAGGTCATGGACCGCGAGATCGTCTCCCCGGGCCGCCAGCGCTTCCCGGGCCCCCCAGCCTCTGAGCACGTCCGGGCCGAGCGACCGCGCCACCACGGCCGCCACCAGCTCGTCGGGGTAGCCAGCCCGCGCCCGCCAGGCGCTGATCAGTCCCGGCCCGTGCAGCGGATGACAACGGTGCAGCGCGGCCATGCGCATGTGCTTGACCGGATCGGTGTCGGTGCGCAGCACGACGTCGTCGACGAAGCGGTCGATCGTGCTGACCAAAAAGCTGCTCACCGTCACCGCAAGCTCGCCGAGCCGGTAGTCGTCGCTCCACTCCTCCTCGTCATGGTCGTAGTCCCACAGCGCCTCCAGTTCGCCGCCGAGCGCGTGAACCGGGCCTGCGCGGTCCAGGTCACTCGGCGGATCGAACCAGTAGCAGTCCAACTCCAGGTCAGAGAACCGGTCGGCCAGACCGGCCCCCACCGACCCGGCGGCCGTCAACGCGGCGAGCTTGTCGTTCGGCGCATACGCCCGGGCCGCCCGCTCAGCCGTCGTCAGGCGCCACCCGGCATGGACATTCGCTGTACCTGATTCGCCATCGGGCCGGGCCATGGTCTGATCCTGCCAACCCGGCACCGGCATCGCATCCGCGAGCCGGCGCCGCAGACCGATCTGCGTGCCCGCCACTTCGGTCACCAGCCGCTGGCTGCGGCCGAACAGGCCATATGCGCTCACGACCGAGACCGCTGGCGATGACGTTCCGTACACGGCTCCGCCTTCCACCGTGTGCGCAGCTCCGCCGATCTGGTCGGCAGCCCGGATACCTTCGCAGGCCTTCCAGGCCGCATGCGAACGGGTGATCTGAGCGCGGCTAGCCGTGGCCGCCGACTTGCTCTCATGCCGAATAGAGGGCGTTGCCTGCCGGTATACTTATGCGCCGCTCTGTATGTTAATGACGACTACGACGATTCCCGTCAATTCAGTTTACTAATTCAGATTGCGAGCCCCGAACGCCGAATATGAATGTCTACTGAGTTGGTAGGCTTGGCTTCAGCCAAGCGGACTGATTAAAGATTCTGCAGGTCAGGGTCGGCGAAGAAGAGCTCGTTATCTCGGACGCCTGGGTGGCGAGCTGGTGCTTGCGCGACGTCCTGGTGGCGGTGGCCAAATGCCGGGCCTGACTATGATGGTCGTGTTCGTCTGCGGCTGATGCCGCCGGGAAGGTAGTGATCCTTCCCGCGGCATCAGTGTGCGGGGCATCGCGCCTGGGGCTCACATGGAGCCATCCCGGGGCACCCCCGCGTCGGCTCGGTGGCTCCGCCCGGGCCGGGCATTGCGATCTCGTGGATAGCCCG
>DASYXX010000673.1:0-3308 GCA_035934395.1 Streptosporangiaceae bacterium | reverse complement strand
CGGCCATCCATCTGGGACTGCCGTTGCCGGCAGCCTCGTGCGGTCTACCCGCGAGCATCGGGCGGGCCGCCCTCGAGCGCTCGCGCAGGAGACGCGCTCCGTGGAACGCGGCTCCCTCTTGACCTTGCTCCGGGTGGGGTTTACCGAGCCGCCCGGATCACTCCGGGCGCTGGTGGTCTCTTACACCACCGTTTCACCCTTACCCCCGGACAAGTCCGGGGGCGGTCTGTTTTCTGTGGCACTTTCCCGCGGGTCACCCCGGGTCGGCGTTACCGACCACCCTGCCCTGCGGAGCCCGGACCTTCCTCGACACCGCCTGGAAGCCAGGCGATGCCGCGGCCGCCCGGCCTGCTCGCCCGCCGCTGCCTCCAGGATAGGGCGTTACGAGCCGCCGTGCCGAAGGTGCGCGGTGTCGTTGAGCGACCTGACCACCGCCGGGCCGTCGGGGTACCAGTCGATCTCGCACAGCGACGCGACGTCCAGGCTGATCCGGAACATGGCGGCGGGCGGGGCGAGCATCGCCCGGCAGGCGAGTGTCTTGATCGGCGTGACGTGACTGACCAGCAGCAGCGTCTGGAACTGGTGCTCGGCCAGCAGCCGGTCCAGCGCGGCGGACACGCGGCGTGCGGTGGCGGCGAAGCTCTCGCCGCCGGGCGGCGCGACGTCCGCGCTGCGCAGCCAGGCCGACAGCTCATCGGGCCACCGCGCAGAGGCCTCGGCGAACGTGAGGCCCTCCCACTTGCCGAAGTCGGTCTCGGCCAGGCCGTCCTCGACCAGCAACGGCACGCCGGTCGCCTCGGAGACCGTCTCTGCCGTCCGCCGGGCACGCCGCAGCGGCGAGGTCACGATCACGTCGATGCCGCCGCGCGCGGCGAGCCGGGCGGCGGCGTCGGCCGCCTGGCGCTCGCCGGGCTCGGTCAGCGGGATGTCGCCGCGCCCCGCGAACCGGCGTTCGGTGGACAGCGCGGTCTGGCCATGGCGCAGCAGCAGCGTCGTCGTCGCCCGCCCGTGCGCCAGGCCCCAGCCGACCGCCGGCGCAGGCTCCGGCTCCGGCTCCACGGTGTCCCGGGCCTCGCCGCCGCCATCGGGCACCGGCCCGGAACGCTCGGGCCCGTTGCCGCCCGCCTGGCCGGCCGCCGCGTCCATCGCCTGGTTGGCGAGCCGGTCGGCATGGGCGTTGCGGTCCCGCGGCACCCACACGTACGACACCCGCCCCAGCCCCCGCGCCGCGTCCCGCGCCGAGCTGGCCAGCGAGCGGAGGTTCTCGTCCTTGATCTTCCATCGCCCCGACATCTGCTCGACGACCAGCTTGGAGTCCATCCGCACCTCGACGTCGGCCTGCGGGGCGATCCGCGCGGCCGCGCGCAGGCCGGCCACGAGGCCCGAGTACTCGGCCACGTTGTTGGTGGCCCGGCCGAGGCTGTCGCTGATCTCCTCGAGCACCTCGCCGGTCACCGGGTCGCGCACGAGCGCCCCGTAGCCAGCCGGGCCGGGGTTGCCGCGCGAGCCGCCGTCGGCCTCGACGACGAGCTTGCGGCTCACAGTCCCGACTCGGGGGTCCGGACCAGGATCCGGCGGCACTCCTCGCAGCGCAGCACCTCGTCAGGGTCGGCGGCCCGGATGCTGTTGAGGTCCACGGTGTTCAGGGAGAGATGGCACCCCTCGCACCGGCCGCGGCGCAACGCGGCCGCCCCGACCCCCCCGTGCTGGTATCGCATCCGCTCGTAGAGGGCGAGCAGCTCCGCCGGTTCCTGGGCGGCCACGGAGGCACGCCGGTCTGCGGCCTTGCCCGCCTGCTCCGCGATCTCGGCGAGGGCGGCGTCCCGGCGCGCCGTGATGACCTCACTGGCCGCCGCAATCTCCGCCCGCTCGGCCCCTGCCGCCTCGCGGCTGGCCTGGACCGCCTCCTGGCGCTCCATCACTTCCAGGACGATTTCCTCGAGGTCAGACTGCCTGCGGCCGAGCGAGGCGATCTCCGACTGCAGGTTCTCGAGGTCGCGCGGGGAGGCGACCTGCCCGGCGTCCAGCCGCTTGCGATCCCGGTCGATGCGCAAGCGCACCTGGTCGACATCGCCCTCGGCCTTGGCCTGGGCGCGCCTCAGGTCGCCCTGCTCGGCCTCAAGCGAGGCGGTGGTGGCGCGCAGCTGTGCGTCCCGCTGCTCCAGCCGGTCCAGCTCGGCATGCTCTGGGAGTCCCTGGCGACGGTGCTCGAGGCGGCCAAGCTCGGCGTCCAGGTCGGCGAGCTCAAGCAGCCGCAGCTGCGCCTCGGGAGATGCTTTCACGGGTGTCCACGTTAGTCCGCCGTTCAAGTGGTGTCGCACCGCACCGCCGTCTGCGATACACCTTGGACCCATGGAGATTCCACGGATCAGCCGGCCGTACATGCCGGGCTACGGAATCCTCGCCGCCGACCAGGGCAGTGGCCTGCTGCCCTGGTCCTGGGCCGCCGACCGGCTGAACAGCGCGCGCCACTACTGGGTCACGAGCATCTGGCCCGACGGCAGGCCGCACTCGATGCCGGTCTGGGGCATGTGGGACGACAGCGTCCTGTGGTTCACCAGCGGCGTACATTCACGCAAGGTGCGGAATCTCACCGCGGATCCGCGCTGCGTCGTGACCACGGAGGACGCGAGCGACCCGGTCGTCATCGAGGGCACCGCCGTGATCGTCACGGACGCCGCCGGCATCCGGCGGGTCCTTGACATGATGAACGAGAAATACGGTGGTGATCTCGAGGAGAGCTTCCTCGACCCGGCGGTGAACGCCACGATCAAGGTCCGGCCGCGGACGGTGATCGGGATGCGGCACAGCGACTTTCCCGGGTCGCCGACCCGCTGGGCGTTCGCCTGATTGTTCGCGGAGCGGTTTTGGCTCCGCGGCGGGGGGTCGAAGGGGGGGTCGTCCCCCTAGGGCTAACGAGTGCCGCCGAGGCGGACCAGCACGACGGGCGGCGATGTCGGCTGCGGCGACCCCCCGGCCGGCTCCACCGTCAGGCCCACGCTATCTCCTGCCCTCAGGCCGGACACCACCATCGGGCCGGCCATCCCGCCGCGCGCCGACCCGGGAACCATTCCAGCGGGCCTGCTGCCCGCGGGGCCGATCAGCCACAGCTCGTAGGACTGCGCGACGGGCAGCAGCCGCAGGTCGGCCGCGCTGAACACCAGCGCGCGCTCGCGGTGCGACATGACCACGGTGGCCGTGCCGCCGGTGCGCACGGGCGCGCTCATCATCGAGGCGTCGGGAGCGCTCAGCACCGCGGCGACCGCGTGGTCGTGCAGCTGAGCCTGGTCGAGCCGGTGTTGCATGCC
>DASYXX010000076.1:0-8369 GCA_035934395.1 Streptosporangiaceae bacterium | reverse complement strand
TCGCCTCGTTCACCTCGGACTTGACGTCCTCAGGCAGCTTGTCGGAGTTCTCCGACATGAACTTCTCTGTGGTGTAGGCGAGCGTCTCTGCCCGGTTGCGGACCTCCGCCTCGTCGCGCCGCTGCCGGTCCTCGTCGGCGTACTTCTCCGCGTCAGCCATCATCCGCTCGATGTCGTCCTTGCCCAGGGCCGAGCCGCCCGTGATCTGCACGGACTGCTGCTTGCCCGTGCCCAGGTCCTTCGCCGACACGTTCACGATCCCGTTCGCGTCGATGTCGAAGGTGACCTCGATCTGCGGGATGCCGCGCGGCGCCGGGGCCAGGCCGGCCAGCTCGAACATGCCGAGCTTCTTGTTGTACGCGGCGATCTCGCGCTCGCCCTGGAACACCTGGATCTGCACCGACGGCTGGTTGTCGTCGGCGGTGGTGAAGATCTCCGACCGCTTGGTGGGGATCGTGGTGTTGCGCTCGATCAGCTTGGTGAAGATGCCGCCCTTGGTCTCGATGCCCAGCGACAGCGGGGTCACGTCGAGCAGCAGGACGTCCTTGACCTCGCCCTTGAGCACGCCGGCCTGCAGGCTGGCGCCGACCGCCACGACCTCGTCCGGGTTGACGCCCTTGTTCGGCTCCTTGCCGCCGGTGAGGTCCTTGACCAGGTCCACGACCGCGGGCATCCGGGTCGAGCCGCCGACCAGCACCACGTGCTGGATGTCGTCGAGCTTGACCCCGGCGTCCTTGATCACCTGCTGGAACGGCGCCTTGCACCGGTCGAGCAGGTCAGAGGTCATCTTCTGGAACTCGGCCCGGGACAGCTTGGTGTCCAGGTGCAGCGGGCCCTGCTCCGAGTGGGTGATGTAGGGCAGGTTGATCTGCGACTCGGTCGAGCTCGACAGCTCGATCTTGGCCTTCTCCGCGGTCTCCCGCAGCCGCTGCAACGCCATCTTGTCCCGGGACAGGTCGGTGCCGTAGCTGTTCTTGAAGTCCTTGACCAGCCAGTCCACGATCCGCTGGTCCCAGTCGTCGCCGCCCAGGTGGTTGTCACCGCTGGTGGCCTTGACCTCCACCACGCCCTCGCCGACCTCGAGCAGCGAGACGTCGAACGTGCCGCCGCCCAGGTCGAAGACCAGGATCGTGGCCTCGTTGTCCTTGTCCAGGTGGTACGCCAGCGCAGCCGCGGTGGGCTCGTTGATGATGCGCAGCACGTTCAGCCCTGCGATCTGGCCGGCCTCCTTGGTCGCCTGCCGCTGCGCGTCGCTGAAGTACGCGGGCACGGTGACCACCGCGTCGGTGATCGTCTCGCCCAGGTACGCCTCGGCGTCCCTCTTCAGCTTCTGCAGGACGAACGCGCTGATCTGCTGCGCGGTGAACTTCTTGCCGTCGATGGAGACGGACCAGTCGGTGCCCATCTGGCGCTTGACCGAGCGGATCGTCCGGTCAACGTTGGTCACTGCCTGCCGCTTGGCGACCTCGCCGACCAGTACCTCGCCGTTCTTCGCGAACGCCACGACGGACGGGGTGGTCCGCGACCCCTCCGCGTTGGCGATGACCGCGGGCTCGCCGCCCTCGAGAACTGCGACGACGGAGTTGGTCGTGCCCAGGTCGATGCCTACCGCTCGTGCCATGAGTTTGTCCTTGTGTGCTCGTGTGCCTAAGTTGAGTCTGTCCGGCGCAAGCTTGCCACGTTGCTGTATGCCTGGCAATCGACTTGAGCCTACCTGACTCAACTTTGTCGGGGGCCCCGGCTATTCCGGGCCTGGCAGGGATTTCCGCCGCCGGCGCCCGCTGCGCTCCGCGACGCCCGCCCGCGGCAACGTCTCCTCGTACGGACAACGTCCGGCCGCGGGGACAAGGTCCCGTCCTTCCCGTCCAGCACAGGTAAGAAGGACGCCCCTCGAAACATTCCTGATAACGGCGCGTCTCCGGCGCGCACCCGGCGCGGCGAGCAGCGCCTGCCCCGCTCCTTCGGGTGCGCCTTCCAGCCTGTCTATGTCCGAACCCGGCGAGCGACTTCACGCCCGCGGGCACTGGGTGCGGCGGCCTATCCTGCCTACGATGTAGACGGCCTCGCGGTCGCGGGCGCGGACGCCGGCTATCGGATACGGTCGCATCGCATGAGAAATCGGCGCGGGACGGCGGTGGGACCGCCGGCGCGCCCCGGCAGCCGAAGGGACACGCGGGGGATCTGTGGACATGCGCCGCGAGGAGAAGCTGCCGGGCGCTAGCGCCGCGGCGGCCAGCCCTGTGTCGGCCACCACAGGGCCGGCCACGACGGGGCCGGCCGCCACAGGGCCGGCCACCACGGGGCCGGCCACAACAGGACCGGCCACCACGGGACCGGCCACCACGGGACCGGCGGCCATGGCCCCGGTCGGGCACGTGCCGCAGGCGGCGTTGGAGCCCGTGCCGCCCGTAGCCGAACCGGCGCACGGCGTCGCGGAGCCGGCCGCGAGGGAACCGCAGAAGCAGGCCACGGCGCCCGACCGGATCCCGTGGCTGATCGCCCTGGCCGCGTTCGCGGCGTACCTGCCGATCTCCGTGTTCCGGTACCTGCGCTTCGATCCGACGTCCTGGGACCTGGGCATCTTCACGGAGTACGTCAAGCAGTACGCCGACCTGCACGCTCCCGTGGTCGACGTGAGGGGCGCGGGCGTCAACCTGCTCGGCGACCATTTCCACCCCATCGTCGCCGTGATCGCGCCGTTCTTCCGGGCTTTCCCGTCCCCGGTCACCTTGCTCGTGGCGCAGGCCCTGCTGGCCGCGGTGTCCGTGGTCCCGGTCAGCCGGGCGGCGGCGGAGCGCCTGGGAACCGGCGCGGGTCGCGCGATAGGCGCCGCGTACGGGTTCTCCTGGGGCCTGCAGCAGCTGGTGAACTTCGATTTCCATGAGATCGCCTTCGCCGTCCCGCTGCTGGCATGCTCGCTGTCGGCACTAGTCCGGGGCCGGATGCGGGCCGCCGTGTGGTGGGCGATGCCGCTGGTTTTCGTGAAGGAGGACCAGGGGTTCACGGTCGCCGGCATCGGGCTCATCATGGCGATCGTCTACCGGGAGCAGATCACCGGCCTGTTCCTGGCCGCCTGGGGGCTCGTCTGGTCGTTCCTTGCCGTCAGCGTGATCATCCCGCACCTCAACCACGCCCATCGCTACCTGTACTGGAGCGACGGCGGGGCGATCAGCCCGGTCGGCGGGCATCTCTCGGTGGGCGGGCTCCTCAGCCAGCTGGTCGCCGGGTCGTCGACGAAGCTGCCCACCCTGGCCATGATCCTGCTTCCCACGGCCTTCATCGCGCTGCGCTCGCCGCTCGTGCTCGCCGCCTTGCCCAGCCTGGCCCTGCGCTTCGTCGGGACCAACAGCTCGTACTGGGGCACGTACTGGCACTACAACGCGACGGTCATGCCGATCGTGTTCATCGCCGCGATCGACGCCATCGCCCGGGTCCGCGCCGCCCGCGTGGCCCGGGAGGGCTGGGCGGCCGGCCAGGGCCGGACGGGCAGGCCGGGCTGGGATGCCCGCGAGCCGGAGGGGCGCGGCGCCGCCTTGACTGAGGAGCGAGGAGCTCGCGACGAGCGACGAGGGAAGGCGGTGACTCACAGGCGCCCCGGAGGCGAGCCTCGGGAACACAGCGAGCCGGGTCGGCTCGGCGCGGCCGTGGAGCTGCACGGCGCGGCTGTGATGCTCGCCATCGCCGCGGCGCTGGTCTTCCAGTTCCCGCTGAGCAGCCTGTGGAATCCGCAGACCTACCCGATCGGCCCGCAGGTGGCCGCCGCGCGGGCGGCGATGGCCCAGGTCCCGGACGGGGCCCAGGTCGCCACCGATCTCGACCTGCTGGCGCCGCTCGCCGTCCGTACCGACACCTACTGGCTCGGCAACAGCGCGACCAACCCGGCGACGACTTATGTCGTGTTCGATACGGCCAGCACGGACTGGCAGCCGCCGCCCCGTAACGTTCTCACGTTTATTGAAGGCCTGAACCGCGGGGTGCGTTACCGCCAGATCTATGTCAACGACGGGGTGTATGTATTCATCAGGGCGGACCAGGCGCCCTCTGGCTAGCCTCGCCGCCCGCGGCCGCAGGAGGGAGGCCGAGTTGGCGCAAGTCCTGCCGACGACCACGTCGCCGACGGCGCCAGCCGCGCGCGGGCCGCTGGGCCGTGACGGCCTGGCGGTCGCGCTGATCCTCGCCTGCTACCTGCTGGCCGCCCTGGCCGTGACGTGGCACCTGTGGGCCGATCCCGCGAGCCGCACGATCGCCGGGAACCCCAACGACGCCGACCTCTTCGCCTGGTTCCTGCGCTATGACGCCACGGCCGTCGCGCACGGCAGGCTCCCGGCGCTCGTCACCTCGGCCATGAACGCGCCCCAGGGCATCAACGTGATGTGGAACACCTCGATGCTGCTGCCGGGCGTGCTGCTCACGCCCGTGACGCTGCTCCTCGGCGCGCAGACCTCGCTCACCGTGCTGACCACCGCCGGCTTCGCGGGCTCGGCGGCCAGCATGTTCCTGGTCCTGCGGCGCTGGGAGGTCAGCACCAGCGCCGCGGCCCTGGCGGGGGCGGTCTACGGCTTCTCCCCGGCTCTGCTGCACGCGTCCGTCGGCCACTACAGCACCCAGCTGGCCATCCTGCCCCCGCTGATCATCGACGCGGGCCTTCGCCTGTGCCTGCGCTCGGTGGCCCCGGTCCGCGACGGCATCGTCCTCGGCCTGCTCGTCACGGCGCAGATCTTCACCGGCGAAGAGCTCCTGCTGCTCACGGCCCTCGCCGGGCTGCTGCTGCTGACGGTGCTCGCCCTGGGACGGCCCCGTGCCACGGCCAGCCGCTGGCGGCCCGCGGCCGCCGGGCTCGGGGTCGCAGCCGTGGTCACGCTGCTGCTGGCCGGCTACCCGCTGTGGGTGCAGTTCTTCGGCCCGCTCACCCAGCACGGCAGCGCGTTCACGCCCGACTTCTTCGAGAACGACCTGACCTCCTTCCTGACCCCGTCGCGCTACCTGCTGTTCCACACGGCGGCGAGCGCCGCGGCCGCAGCCGGGTACCGGGGCGGGGTCCCGGAGTACCTGGCCTTCCTTGGCTGGCCGCTGATCGCGGTGCTGGCCGCGACCACGCTGGCCTTCTGGCGGCGGCCGGCCGTCCGCGCCGCCGCCGTGACCCTGCTGGTCCTGGAGATCTTGTCGCTCGGCGGACATCCGCTGGTGAACGGGAACGTCCACGCCGGCGTCACCCTGCCCTGGCGCTGGCTGGAGGCCCTGCCGGTGCTCGGCGCGGCGCTGCCGGACCGGCTGTCGATCGCCGCGGACGGCGCCGCCGCGGCGCTGCTGGCCTTCGGTATCGATCTGGCGCGCGCGAAACTGGCCCCGGTCAGCGAGACCGTGCAGGGGGATGGTGAGGCGGGCGGGCCCCCGCAGGCGGGCCAGCAGCACAGCGTGGCCGGGAGCGGCGAAGGCCGGCCGGACGCGGGCGCCCGCAGGCGGGCGATCGCACTCCTCGGAAGGACGCTGGTGGTGGCGGGGGCGGTCGCCGCGTGCCTGCCGCTGGTCCCGCTGGCGCTCCCGGCGGCCCCCGCCCCGGCGCTTCCGGCGGGCTGGACAGCGGCGTTCGCCGCGCTGCGGCTGCCGCCGGGCGCCCGGGTCCTCGTCGTCCCGGTGCCGACGGCGACCCTCACCCAGGCGCTGCGCTGGCAGGCCGACACCGGCGAGCCGGCGTCGCTGATCGGCGGCTACTTCAACGGGCCCGGCCCCGGCGGGCAGGCCTACGTCGACGGCAACGGCCCGGCCGCCACCGCGGTGTACCTCGACGGGCTCTGGTCTGGGGGATCCGCGGCCGCGGCGCCGGCCGGGTCGCAGGTGAGGGCCGACCTGAACGCCTGGCGCCCGGCGGCCGTGGTCGCCGTGACCAGCCCGGGCTCGCCGCTCGGCCGCTATCTGGTCCAGCTCTTCGGCCGGCCGGGCATCCAGGCGGGACGCGTCCTGGCCTGGCGGCTCTAGCCGGAAGTTACTGACTAGTAAGATAGCGCGGCGTACGCTGGCACCCAACCCCGCACCCGGAGGTGTGACCTTGGCCCTGCGCATCATCGCCGGACTCGCCCTGACCGCCGCCGCGGCCGTCATCGCCGGGCGGAGGCTGTTGTGGCTGTACCGCCTCGGCCGGTCGGGACAGCCCGCTCCGGAACGGATCGCCTACGTCAGGGAGCATCCGGCGCAGGACGCCGAAACGCAGGTCGCCGAAGTATTCGGGCAGCGCAAGCTGCTCAAGTGGTCGGTTCCCGGCGTGGCCCATTTCCTGACCTTCTGGGGCTTCATCGTCCTGCTGCTGACGATCATCGAGGCGTACGGAGACTTGTTCAGCCGCACGTTCGCCATCCCGGGGATCGGCCACTGGGCCTGGGTCGGCTTCCTCGAGGACCTGTTCGCGGTCGGCGTGCTGGTCGGCATCGCCACGTTCACGGTCATCCGCCTGCGGACCGACCCGAAGCGGGAAGGCCGGAGGTCGCGGTTCGCCGGGTCGCACACCCGCGCCGCGTGGCTGGTCCTGTTCATGATCTTCATGGTGATCGCGACGCTGCTCGTCTACCGCGGCGCGCAGATCAACACCGGGGTGTTCCCCTACCGCCACGACGCGTTCGCCTCCCAGATCGTCGGGCACTGGCTGGCGCCGCTGGGCAAGGGCGTGAACAGCGTGCTGGAGGCGGTGTTCATCCTGGCGCAGCTCGGGGTGATCATGGCGTTCGCCGTGGTCATCGTGTACTCCAAGCACCTCCACATCGCGCTGGCCCCGCTGAACGTGCTGTTCTCCCGCCGCCCCAACGGGCTGCGCGCGCTGCAGCCGATGCGGTCGAACGGCAAGGTGCTCGACTTCGAGGAGGCCGACCCCGATACCGACGTCTTCGGCCGCGGCAAGATCGAGGACTTCACCTGGAAGGGCATGCTCGACATGGCGACCTGCACCGAGTGCGGGCGGTGCCAGTCGCAGTGCCCCGCCTGGGCGACCGGCAAGCCGCTGTCGCCGAAGATGGTCATACTCGACCTGCGCGACCACGCGTTCGCGAAGGCCCCCTACCTGCTCGCCGGGTCGGACGAGGTGAGGGAGAAGCTGCCCGACTCGGTCAGGGCCGAGGCGGAGCGCCCCCTGATAGGCGACGAGTCGGTGAACGGCGTGATCCACCCCGACGTGATCTGGTCCTGCACCAACTGCGGGGCCTGCGTGGAGGAGTGCCCGGTCGACATCGAGCACATCGACCACATCACGGACATGCGCCGGCACCAGGTGCTGATCGAGTCGGCGTTCCCGACCGAGGCGTCCTCGATGCTGAAGAACCTCGAGAACAAGGGCGACCCGTGGGGCATGGGCGCGGCCCGGCGGCTGGAGTGGGCCGACGGCCTGGGCTTCGAGGTGCCCGTGGTGGAGGGCCCGATCGGCGAGGACGTGGAGTACCTGTTCTGGGTGGGCTGCGCGGGCGCGCTGGAGGACCGGGCCCGCAAGACCACGCGGGCGATCGCCGAGCTCCTGCACACGGCGGGGGTCTCGTTCGCGGTGCTGGGCCCGGCCGAGACGTGCACCGGGGACCCGGCGCGGCGGATAGGCAACGAGTTCGTGTTCTCGATGCTGGCCCAGCAGAACATCGAGACGCTCAACGAGGCGGGAGCACGCAAGATCGTCGCAAGCTGCCCGCACTGCTTCAACGCGCTCGCCAACGAGTACCCGCAGCTCGGCGGGAACTACGAGGTGATACACCACACCCAGCTGCTGGCGCGGCTGGTCGCCGAGGGCCGCCTGCGGCCGGTCACCCCGGTCTCGGAGAAGATCACCTATCACGACCCGTGCTTCCTGGGCCGGCACAACCGTGTGTTCACCGCGCCGCGCGAGATCATGGAGCAGGTCCCCGGCGTCCAGGCGCAGGAGATGCACAGGTGCAAGGAACGCGGGTTCTGCTGCGGGGCCGGCGGCGCGCGGATGTGGATGGAGGAGCGGATCGGCAAGCGGATCAACACCGAGCGGATCGAGGAAGCGCTGGGGACCAACCCGGACACGATCTCCACGGGGTGCCCGTACTGCCTGGTCATGCTCGGTGACGCGGTCAGCGCCAAGAAGAGCTCCGGCGAGGCCAAGGAATCGCTCGAGGTGGTGGACGTGGCGCAGCTTCTCGTCCGGTCGGTGCGGCCGACGGACGGCGCGGTGGCCCGCGCGGCGCCGTCCGCGCCGCCCGACTCAGCCGCGCCGCCAGCCGGCGGAGCCGGCTGATCCCGGCGTGGCACCACAGCGTGACCCGCTCGCCGAACTCCGCCGCCGTGGTGTACAACACGGTGGGCAGCCTGCCGTCCCTGGTCTGCACCCAGGCGTGCACGCACCCGGTACTGACCCGGTGTGGCGTAATAACGCA
>DASYXX010000624.1:0-2980 GCA_035934395.1 Streptosporangiaceae bacterium | reverse complement strand
CAACCTCAACGCGCTGCTGCAGGAGGCGCTCACCCCGCACCGCGACGCGGCGCCGGAGAAATGGTACGGCGGGCGGGCGTTCCGCGTCGGGGACAAGGTCACCCAGCTGCGCAACAACTACGACAAGGGCGCGGCGGGGATCTTCAACGGCACGGTCGGGGTCGTTACCGGCCTGTCCCTCGAGCAGCAGACGCTCACCGTGCTGACCGACGAGGACGAGCCGGTCGACTACGACTTCGCCGAGCTCGACGAACTCGCCCACGCGTACGCGGTCACCATCCACCGCTCCCAGGGCAGCGAGTACCCCGCGGTGGTCATCCCGCTCACCACGTCATCGTGGACGATGCTGCAGCGCAACCTGCTCTACACCGGCGTTACCCGCGCGCGGAAGCTCATCGTGCTCGCCGGTTCCCGCCGTGCGCTCGCCCAGGCCGTCCGCACCCCCGGAGCCGGCCGCCGCCACACCGCGCTCACGCATCGCCTCCGTGCCTAGCGACCGGGCGCCATGAGCTCAGGGACGGGCGGGAGAGCATTTTCGTCCTGGTCCTGGCCCGCGGCGGCCGGCGGTTCCGTCTGGCCGGTCGCCGGGCCTACGCGGTCGAAGAAGCGCAGCAGCTCGACCGGGACGGGCATGACCAGGGTGCTGTTCTTCTCGGCCGCGACCTCGACGACGGTCTGCAGCAGCCGCAGCTGCAGGGCGGCCGGGTCGGCGGCCATGACGGCGGCGGCCTGGGCGAGCTTCTTGGATGCCTGGTACTCGCCGTCGGCGGAGATGATCCGCGCGCGGCGCTCCCGCTCGGCTTCGGCCTGCCGCGACATCGAGCGTTTCATCGACTCGGGCAGCGAGACGTCCTTGACCTCGACCCGTTCCACCCGGATGCCCCAGGGCTGCTCGGTGGGCGCGTCGATGACCTCTTTGAGATGGGCGTTGACCTTGTCGCGCTCGGACAGCAGCTGGTCCATGTTGCTCTGGCCGATGACAGACCGCAGCGAGGTCTGGGCGACCTGGGACACGGCGTAGGTGTAGTTCTGCACGTTGATGATGGCCTTGAGCGGGTCGACAACCCGGTAGTAGACGACCGCGTCCACGCGCAGGGTGACATTGTCGCGGGTGATGGCCTCCTGGCCGGGTACAGCCGCCGCGACGATCTGCATGTTGACCTTGCGGAGCCGGTCAGTGAACGGGTTGACCCAGGTCAGCCCCGGCTGGCGGGTACCGGGCAGTGCTCTGCCCCAGCGGAAGACGATGCCTTGCTCGTACTGGGTGATGATCTTGAAGCCGAACATCTCGGCCGTCCCATCCCTGGCGCATGGCGCGCCCGGCTGGCCAGAACCGTGGACGGCGCCAGCGTGACTGCCGGCGTTCGAAATGCCCTCGGCCCTTTTTCATTACGATTGTACAGCAGCGAGATTAAGCAGAATTTACCCCGTCAGGGCCCTCGCGCCGTAATGCCGCCCGGGCGCGCAACCGCGTGCTCAACGCCCGCCCGGTTGTGCTCGCTGATTCTGTCCGGCCCGCCGCCTGGATACCCGCGCCGGGCTCCCGCCACCGGCAGCTGCTCGGCGAGATCATCGGTGGCATCGGGCCCACCGGGAACCTGATCCCGGACGCGCACCTGGCGGCCTTGGCGCGCGAGCACGGCCTGACCGTGGTCTCCACCGACTCTGACTTCGCGAAGTTCCGCGACGTCGCCTGGCTCAACCCGGTAACCGGCGAGGAACGCCGCCCTTCCGCCTGAGCCAAGACTGGGCGCTCAGCGTCCGACCGGTGCGGCCGGTCGTATGCCCTGGGACAATGAGGACATGGCAGCTCAGGGTGTCGCGGATCGCGTTAGGACCCGTATTGGTACGGCGATCTTCGAGCGGGTGGCCGGCCCGCGTGGTCCGGAACGTCGTCGGGTTATCCAGGCCGGAGGCGAGCGCATGTTCGCTGAGGACCGGCCGATCCGGCTGGTGCAGGGGGATTCGTCGATGTTCATCGGCGGGATCCGGGCCCTGCTGCTGCAGTCACTGCACCCGCTGGCCATGGCGGCGGTGGCTGGGCATTCCGGGTACCGCGGCGACCCGTGGGGGCGGCTGCAGCGGACGAGTTACTTCCTGGCCGTTACGACGTTCGGCCGGGTCGGCGATGCGCAGGAGGCGATCGGGAGGGTCCGGGCGATCCACGAGCGGGTCACCGGGACGGCGCCCGACGGGCGGCCGTACGCGGCCTCGGACCCGCGCCTGCTGACCTGGGTGCATATCGCGGAGGCCGACAGCTTCCTGCGCGCGCACTCCTTGTTCGGCGCCCGCCCGCTCGACCAAGCCGGACGCGACGGTTACGTCGCCGACCTGGCCCGTATCGGCGCCGCGCTCGGGGTGCCCGAACCGCCGCGCACCGAGGCCGAGCTTGCCGCCCGGATCGAGGAGTACCGGCCCGAGCTGGCCGCCACCGCCCAGGCGCGTGAGGCCGCCCGGTTCCTGCTGCTTAACCCGCCGCTTCCGATCGTCGCCCGGCCGCCGTACGGCGTGCTGGCCGCGGCGGCGGTATCGCTGCTGCCCGGGTGGGCCCGTCGGCCGCTCTGGCTGCCCCGTCTGCCGATAGCCGAGGCGGCTGTGGTCCGCCCGGCCGGCCACGCCCTGATACACGCCATCCGCTGGGCTACTACCGCTCCTCGCGCCACCCCGGCCGATGGCTGAGGCCGAGGACCGGGAGATCACGGCGGCTCTGGCGACGCTCGCGGCGCAGGATGCCGGGGCGGCCGACGATGCCCGGGCCGCGCTGGAGTGGATCGCCGGGGAGCAGGGCCTGAGTCTGGTTACCCAGGAGCGCATCCAGACGTTCTGCTGGTATGAGCTGCCGGTGAAATGGCCGACCGGCCTCGATGACAAGGTTCGGGTCGCCGGGGCGCTCGCGCGGGCGCTGGACCTGCTCGGCCTGCCCCGGTACGCCGCGATCTGCTGGTCGGACACGACGCGCGGGATCCTGGACGCCTACGAG
>DASYXX010000615.1:0-6009 GCA_035934395.1 Streptosporangiaceae bacterium | reverse complement strand
ACCCCTGTATGAGCGAACGCATAACTTCCGGATTTACGAATCTGCGGTTATACCGGGCTTGTTCCAGACCGCCGAGTATGTGGCAGCAACCCTGCGGATCGCGGCTGACTTCTACGAGTCCGGCAGCGACATCGACCAGGCCGTGGCCGCGCGGATGGACCGGCAGCGGTTTCTGTATCACGGAGACCGGCAGTTCTCATTTCTGCTGGAAGAAGAGGCATTGCGTACGGTCATGGGCAGCCGGGACGTAATGCTTGGCCAGCTCGATCGCATACTGGCGGTGATGTCGCTGCCGAGGGTGTCAGTCGGGGTCATCCCATCGATGGCGGTCCGGAAGATCTGGCCAGGTGAGCCGTTCTGGATCTTCGATAACCACACGGTGCGCATAGAGATCACCTCTGCCCACCTCACCATAACACGGCCACAGGAGATCGCCCTGTACGCCAGCGCGTTCGAATGGCTGCGGCAGTCGGCCGTATACGGCGCCGCCGCCCGCGAGCTAGTCGCGCATGCCATCAAAGATATTGCTGCAACTTGATGCAACATCATTGCCTGCGCTAACCCACGGTCCGTAACGTCACCCATGTGACTTGCGGATCGCAGGGGAGAGAGCTGATGCAGAGGGACCGGCAACCATGAGCGCAGACACACGGTTCGAACCCGATGTCCCGCATTCGGCCCGGGTCTACAACGTATGGCTGGGCGGGAAGGACGGCCTGGCCGCCGACCGCAAGGCCGCCGCCGAGGTCGCCGCCTGCCGCCCCCAGGTGGTGGCCGGCGCGCGGGCCAACCGCGCGTTTCTTGCCCGCGTGGTGCGCTACCTGGCTGGTCAGCGGGGCGTGCGCCAGTTCCTCGACATCGGCCCGGGCCTGCCAGCGCCCGGCAACACCCACCAGGTCGCCCAGGCCATCGCCCCCGAGTCCAAGATCGTCTATGTGGACAACGACCCTCTCGTTCTGGCGCACGCCCGCGCCCTGCTGACCAGCGATACCGGCGGCATCTGCGAGCACGTGGACGCCGACCTGCGCGACCCTGGCAAGATCCTCGCGGAAGCTGCCCGCACGCTCGACTTCACCCAGCCCGTCGCCGTCTTGCTCGTCGCGGTGCTGCACTTCCTGACTGACGCCGACCACCCGGTCGGCGTCGTCGCCGCGCTAGCCGCCGCGTTAGCGCCCGGAAGCTTCGTCGCGATCTCGCACCTGACCAGCGATTTCGCTCCCGAAGCCGTGACCGCCGGGGTAGCCGCCTACAACGCCCTAGTCCCGGCCAGGATCACCGCCCGCAGCCACGCGCAGGTCACCGCGTTGTTCGGCGGGCTGCCGCTGGTCGCACCCGGGATCGTTCCGGTCAGCGAATGGCGGCCCCGCCACGCCCCGGTGCACCGCGTCAGCGCGGACCTGTACGCCGGCCTGGCCACCATCCGCCAGCCCGCCGACCGCATGATCACCTCCTGACCAGATGACGGAAGCGAGGAGTATGTCAGCCACGATCATCCTCCAGCCAGGCCAGCGCGATTTACTCGCCCAAGCGCTGGCCGACGCGGTGTATTACCGAGACCCGCCCGTGCACTGCGCCGCCTGTGACGCCCAGCACGCCCCCGATGGCTTGTGCTCGGAGTGCACGGCCACGCTGGCGCGCGCCACGGCCTACCTTGACCTGAGCCGCGCGCTGGGACTGGCGGCGCCGCGTGAGTGATGCCGAGCGCGCGGCGCTGGCGCTGCTGATGTGGTGCGGGTTCTGCAGGGCGGCCCCCGGTGCCGCCTGCACCAGCCAGGGCTCCACCTGGCCCGTTACTGGCGCGCCGCCTTTGGCCAGGCGACCACAGGGGATGTGGGCATCGCGCTCGCGCTGGCCGCGCCGGTCGTGCCGGTCGCGGTCCCGGTGGGGCTGGCCGCCGCTGCCGGGTTGCGGGCGTGGCGGATCTACCAGGTCGAGACCGGCCTGCGGGAAGACAGCGACGGCGCCGGTCGTGTTCGACGCCCGGCAGTGGCGTCGCGCCGCTTACCGGGTCATTGGTCCATAGGTATGCCTACGATGTTTCCATGGTCAGCAGCCGGGCCGGCCGCGCCGCGGTCGTGGGGGCCGGGATCATCGGGCTGTCGGTCGCCTGGTTCCTGCAGCAGGAAGGCTTCGACGTCACGGTGTTCGACCAGCTCGACGTGGCGGCGGGCGCGTCCGCGGGGAACGCGGGGTGGCTGACCCCGGCGATGACGTCGCCGCTGCCCGAGCCGGCCGTGCTCCGCTCCGCGCTCGTGTCGCTGCTGCGCCCCGGCAGCCCGCTGCGCATCCCGCCACGCTCGCTGCCGGGCACCTGGCGGTTCCTGGCGGCGTTCGCGGCCCGCAGCACGACCAGGCGCTGGCTGGCGGGCGTCGCGAGCCTGGCACCGATCAGCGCGCTCGCCCTGCCCTCGTACGACATGCTGACCGCCGGCGGCGTGACCGGCGCCGTGGTCGAGGCGCCGATCATCGCGGCCTTCGACCGGCCCGACCAGGCGGGGCCGCTGCGGCACGAGCTGCAGGCCATCGCGGACCGCGGCCAGCCGGTGCAGGTCAGCGAGCTCACCGAGCGGGAGCTGCGCCGCGAGCGGCCCATGATCTCCGGGCGGGCCCGGTACGGACTGCGGGTGGAGGGCCAGCGGTACGTCCAGCCGCTGGAGTACGTGCGGAGCCTGGCGGCCGCGGTGGCCGGGCGCGGGGCGGCACTCGAGACCGGCCGGGCGGTCACCGCGGTCGAGCCGCGCGCGGGCGGCGGGACGCGCGTCATGACCGACGGCCGGGCCGCGGACTTCGACGTGTGCGTGCTGGCCAGCGGCGCCTGGGTCAGCCGGCTGGCGCGGACGGCCGGGGTCCGTGTGCCCGTCGTCGCGGGCCGCGGCTACTCGTTCCTGGTCCCGCTGACCAAGCCGCTGCCCGGGCCGCTGTACCTGCCGGCCCTGCGGGTGGCCTGCACCCCCGCCCCGGGCGCGATGCGGGTCGCCGGGACGATGGAGTTCCGCTCGCCCGACGCTCCGCTCGACCGGCGCCGGATCGACGCGATCGTGGCATCGGCGCGGGACTGGCTGCCCGGCGCGGGCTGGGACGCGATCACGGACGGCTGGGTCGGCCCGCGCCCGGTGACCGCGGACGGGCTGCCGGTCATCGGCCGCACCGCTATCGACGGGGTGTTCGTCGCCGGCGGGCACGGCATGTGGGGCATGACGCTCGGGCCCGCGACCGGCCGGCTGCTGGCCGAGCTCATCGCCACAGGCCGTCGCCCGGAGGCCCTGGCCCCGTTCGACCCGCTGCGCCCGGCGCGGCTGTGGGGCTGAGCGGGCAGGGGCGCCGTCTACGGGCCGGGCGAGGCCCCCGTCAGTCGGCCGCGGCGAGCTCGACCGTGATCAGGCGTTCCGGTGCCTCCCCGAGCACGAGGTCACGGATGTGCCCGGCGTCGCGCAGGTCCTGCTCGGCCAGCCGCAGCGCCGCCACCCGGTCGGCGAGGTCTTCGACGCGGAGCGAGGCGACCTCGCTGCGCTGGGACCGCCGCTGCTCGGACTTGGCCTTGCGGACCTCGGCCAGCGCCGAGCCGACCACGTCGAGCACGGCCGGGTCGGTGCCGTTCACGGCGTCAAGCAGCTCGCCCGCCCTCGGCCAGGGCGCCCGGTGCACCGATCCCTCCTGCCACCAGGACCAGACCTCCTCGGTGACGAACGGGAGGAACGGCGCGAACAGCCGCAGCAGCGTCGACAGCGCGGCCGACAGCGCCGCCTGCGCCGACCCCCCCGCGGCGCCGCCGCCGTAGGCCCGGACCTTCACCAGCTCGAGATAGTCATCACAGAACCGCCAGAAGAACTCCTCGGTCCGCTCCAGCGCGCGGTGATAGCTGTAGCTCGCGAACGACTCGGTCGCCTCGTCCACCACCGCGGCGAGCTGCGCGAGCATGGCCCGGTCCAGCGCCTCGGTGATGTCCCCGGCGGCCGGAGCCGCCGAGCCAAGGCCCAGCACGAACTTCGACGCGTTCAGCACCTTGACCGCGAGGCGGCGGCCCACCTTCATCTGCCCGGTATCGGACGAGGTGTCGGTGCCGGGCGCGGCCCGGCATGCCCAGTAACGCAGGCCGTCCGCGCCGAACTGCTCGACCAGCGGCATGGGGGTCTGCACATTGCCCTTGGACTTGGACATCTTCTTCCGGTCCGGGTCCAGGATCCAGCCGTTGATCTGCGTGTGTGCCCACGGCAGCCCGCCGTGCTCCAGGTGCGCCCGCAGCACGCTCGAGAACAGCCAGGTGCGGATGATCTCGGGGCCCTGCGGCCGGAGATCCATCGGGTAGGTACGGGCCCACAGGTCGGGGTCGTCCACCCAGCCGGCGGCGATCTGCGGCGTGAGCGACGACGTCGCCCACGTGTCCATGACGTCGGGGTCACCGACGAAGCCGCCGGGCATGCCGCGCTGGCTCCCGTCATACCCGGGCGGTGCCTCGCTCTGCGGGTCGACCGGCAGCGCGAACTCGTCGGGCAGGATGAGCTCCTGCCACTGCGTCTCGCCGGAACCGTCGACGCGGTACCAGACGGGGAATGGCACGCCGAAGTAACGCTGCCGGCTGATCAGCCAGTCGGTGGCGAGGCCCTCGACCCAGTTCTCGTACCGCACCCGCATGAAGTCCGGATGCCACTGGAGCCTGCGCCCGAGGACCAGCAGCGCCTCGCGCAGGCCCGGGTCGCGTGCGCCGTTGCGGATGTACCACTGGCGGCTGGTCACGATCTCCAGCGGGCGGTCGCCCTTCTCGTAGAACCTCACCTGGTGCTTGGTCGGCCGGGGCTCGGCGACGAGGTCGCCGGAATCGCGCAGCATCTCGGCCACCCGGCGGCGTGCCGCCGCCGAGGTCTTGCCGGCAAGTTCCGCGTAGGCGGCGGCGCCGGGGCCGGCCAGCCAGGCGGGCGTGGCCTCGTCGAAGCGCCCGTCGCGCCGGATGACCGAGCGCAGCGGCAGGCCGAGCTCGCGCCACCACTGCACGTCGGTGGTGTCGCCGAAGGTGCAGATCATGGCGATGCCCGTGCCCTTATCCGGCTCGGCCAGGCGGTGCGCGACCACCGGCACCCGCACGCCGAACAGCGGGCTGATCACCTCGGTGCCGACCAGCGCGCGGTACCGGTCGTCGTCGGGATGGGCGACCAGGGCCACACAGGACGGCAGCAGCTCCGGTCGGGTGGTCTCGATCTCGACCGGGTCGCCCCCGCCCGCGCGGGCGAACGCCACCCGGTAGTAGAGCCCCGCCACCTCGCGGTCCTCGATCTCGGCCTGGGCGACGGCCGTCTGGAAGTCGACGTCCCACATGGTCGGCGCCTCGCTCGCGTAGGCCTCGCCGCGGCTCAGGTTCCGCAGGAAAGCGAGCTGGGCGACCCGGCGGGAACGGTCGTCGATGGTCGCGTAATTCAGTGACCAGTCGACCGAGAGGCCGAGCGTGCGCCACTGCTGCTCGAAGGATTCCTCGAGTTCGGCAGTCAGCCGCCGGCACAATTCGACGAAATTGGGACGCGAGATCGCTCGCTGGCCATTCTGGTCAGCCGCCGGGGTCAGGCCGGGCTGGTAGGGCACCAATGGATCGCAGCGCACGCCGTAGTGGTTCTGCACGCGGCGCTCGGTCGGCAGGCCGTTGTCGTCCCAGCCCATGGGGTAGAAGACCTCGCGGCCCCGCATCCGGTGGAATCTCGCCACGGCGTCCACCTGGATATAGCCGAACGCCGTGCCCAGGTGAATATGGCCGCTGACCGTGGGCGGCGGGGTGTCGATCGAGTAGATCTCCTCGCGGGCCTTGCGCCGGTCGAAGCGATAGGTGTCCTGCTCTTGCCACCAGGCAGCCCACTTCGACTCGAGCCCCTCGAGCGACGGCTTGTCCGGCATCGTCGTCATGGCGAGAGGATAGTGCACATGAGTGAGCAGGAACGGACCCCGGCGGGGGCCCGGTCGCCTACATGGTCGGCCGCCGCGAGATCCGCCGGCTCAGGGAGCTGGCACGGGGCCGGCTCGGCGCGC
>DASYXX010000604.1:0-20414 GCA_035934395.1 Streptosporangiaceae bacterium | reverse complement strand
CCTCTGCCACGAGCCGCACGGTCTCCTCGAGCTGAGCGGGGGAGTCGGTGAGGAACGGCAGCACCGGCCCCATCAGCACCCCGCACGGCAGCCCGCGCTCGGTGAGCGCGGCGCACACCCCCAGCCTGCGCTCGGGGCTGGGCGTGCCGGGCTCCACAGATCGAGAAATCTCTTTGTCGACAAAACCGACCGAGACGTTAAGGCCGACCTCGGTAACCTCAGCGGCCTCGGCAAGCAGGTCCAGGTCGCGCAGGATCAGCGTGCCCTTGGTCAGGATCGAGAACGGGTTGGCCGCGTCCCGCAGCGCCCCGATGATCCCCGGCATCAGCCGGTAGCGGCCCTCGGCGCGCTGGTAGCAGTCCACGATGGTGCCCATCGCCACGTGCTCGCCCTGCCACCTGGGCGACGCCAGCTCCTTGCGGGCCAGCTCCGGCGCGTTCACCTTGACCACGATCCGCGAGTTGAAGTCGTGCCCGGAGTCCATGTCCAGGTAGGTGTGCGTGCTGCGAGCGAAGCAGTACACGCAGGAATGGCTACATCCCCGATAGGGATTGATGGTCCAGCGGAAGGCCATGCGGGACGCCGGGGGGACCTGGTTGATGATCGAGCGGGCGTGGACCTCGTAGAACGTCATGCCGCGGAAACCCGGGGTGTCGAACGTGCGGGCGATTGCGTCCCGCTCGAACAGGGCCGGAGCGGCCTGTCCCGTCCCGGACGGCAGGTCCGGCGACGCGGCATCCAGGCGGAGGCTATCCCATCGCATCAGATCAGCGTAAAATAGCTAGGGGAGCAAAATCAAACAGTTATTCGACGACTGTGACCGGGGCGCCCAGTGTCGCGCGCCTGAGTGTCGGGCGGTGCCCACCCGGTGTCAGAACGTCACCCGTCCGGAGGCAAAGGGAGGGTAAAAGCTCATCCGGCGGGGGATAGTACGAGTGGGATCCCTGCCGGCCCGGCGCGGCTGCGGTGGCCGAACGTGGCTCGGTGGTTCGGAGGTGGCCATGGCGCTGTCTATGGACGAGCAGCGCATCCTCGACGAGATGGAGCGCAAGCTTGCCGACGACGATCCCCTGCTCGCATCGAGGCTGACCTCGTTCGGGCGGCCAGGCCTGGCCGCGCTGATGAGATCGCGGCGGGCACGGGTCGTGCTGTCCTTCCTGGCCCTGATCGTGATCGCGGCGGCCTCGCTCGTCGTGTACGCGCTGACCCCGTTCCGCTCCGAACGCTCGCCGGCGCACGGTGACTCCCGCACGACGACGACGCACGTCCCGACCACGCGGGCGCCGGGCGCACCCTGACCGGCGCGGCGCTCGCCCTGACCTGTCGGGCGTCAGGACTCGCGCCAGAGCTGGAGCAGGTACTGCTCCAGCCCCTCGAGCCGCTTTCTGGCCTGCTGGAATTCATCGCCGAGAGGGTCGGCGTTCATCTTGAACAGCGCAGCATAGCGGCGGACGGCCTCCGCGCGGTTGCGCGTGTACACGCGCACCCCGTAGTCGCCGACCCCGCCGGCCAGACGCACGCTCCCGACAGCGTTGTCGGAACGGCCCGTGTCCACGACGCTCAGCTGGCCGCGCAGGTACAGCACGCACTTGGCCTCGTCCTCGTAGCCGTCGCTGAACGGGGGCGGAGCGTCCTCCCACTCCTCGATCGTGAGCTGTACCCCGACGTGCTCCTGGGCGCAGGCCACGAGCATCTGGTCCCGGCTGGAGCTGATCAGCGCGTGTTCGGGCGGCAAGGGACCGCCCGGGACGTCCGGGTCAACCGCCGGGTCATGCACCCGGAACACGCCTCGCTCCGGGAAGACTGGGATCTCCAGCCGAAGCAGCCTGCGCCCCACGTACCCCCCTCAGGCAGAGGTTATCCCTGGGATACAGCATGGACCGCAAAGAGCCGCCATGTACCTGCAATCCGCCATATAGGCACGTTACGCTACGCCCCGACACCGCGCAGGACGGTTCCGAGAACGGCACCGGGGCCTCCAGGGCCCCGGCCGGGCCCGCAGCCGGACGCCCGCGGGCTTCCTGGCGGCGTCGGGCGGCCGTTATCCTCCGATCATGATGCTGCCGCGCGACGACGTCCTGCCCGAGGTGAGCCACCGGTACGTGGACACGCGCGGGCTGCGCATGCATATCGCCGAGGCGGGGACCGGGCCGCTGGTGCTGCTGCTGCACGGGTTCCCGGAGTGCTGGTACTCCTGGCGTCACCAGCTGGCCGCGCTCGCGCAGGCCGGTTATCACGCGGTCGCGCCCGACCAGCGCGGCTACTGCCGGACCGGCGGGCCCGACGCGGTGGATCAGTACACGATGCTGCACCTGACCGGCGACGTCATCGCGCTCATGGACGCACTCGGCGAGGAGCGGGCCGTGGTGGCCGGGCACGACTGGGGCGCTCCGGTGGCCTGGCACGCGGCGCTGCTGCGCCCGGACCGGGTGCGGGGCGTGATCGGGCTGAGCGTCCCGTACCGGCCGCGGGGGAGCAGGCCGCCGATCGCCGCCATGCGGTCGATGTACGGCGAACGCTTCTACATCGTCTACATCCAGCAGCCGGGCGTCGCCGACGCCGAGCTCGCCGCCGATCCCCGGAAGACGTTCACCAGGATGCTGCGCTCGGCTTCCGGCGAGGTTCCCGCCGCGCGCCGCGCGCCGGTCGTACCTGAAGGCGGCGGGTTCCTCGACATGAGCGCCGAGCCGCCCGGCGGTTCTCCGCTGCCGGCGTGGCTGACCAGCGAGGACATAGAGGTCTTCGTGACCGAGTACCGGGACGCCGGCTTCACCAGGCCGCTGAACTGGTACCGCAACATCGACCGCAACTGGGAGCTCACGGCCGCCTGGCACCACGCGCCGGTCACCGTTCCCGCCCTGTTCATCGGCGGGGACCGGGACCCCGTCATCGGCTTCAGCCAGCCGCTGCCGCAGCTGCGCGAGGTCGCGCCCGGGCTGCGCGACGCGGTCCTGCTCAGCGGCTGCGGGCACTGGACCCAGCAGGAGCGGCCGGATGAGGTCAGCGAGGCCATGATCAGCTTCATCCGCGAGCTGGACTGAGCAGGGAACCCAGATGCCTCTCGTGACCGAGCTCGACCTCCCGGTCATCGACCTCGCCGCGGCCGGGCTGGCCGGCGACGACTACCACCGGCAGCTCGCCGAGCTTCGCGAGCGGGGCTGGCTGGCCAGCTCGCCACTGGCGTTCATCGTCCTCGACCGCGAGTCGGGGGAGTTCTTCCTCCGCGCGCGGGCGACGGCGTTCCCTGGCCGGGAGATCGCCGACCTCTTCGGAATCACCAGCGGCCCGCTGCGGGAGCAGATCGACGCCAACATCCTCAACCAGCAGGGCGACCGTCACCGGCGGCTGAGGGCCCTGGTCGGGCCGGCGTTCACGCCCCGGGCCGCGGACCGGTGGCGCCCGGCCATGCGCGCGTTCCTCGGCCAGCTGTGGCGCCGCCGTGTTAGCCCTGGGGGGGACGACCCCCCTGCAACCCGCCGTGGAGCAAGCTCCGCGAGTCACGCGACGTCTTGCGACTTCGTGGCCGCGCTGGCCAAGCCCTACCCCTCGCTGACCATCGCCGCCGTGCTCGGCGCGCCGGACCGCGACGCGCCGAGGCTGCACGAGTGGTCCAGCCTGGTGCAGCGGCAGTTCGACGTCACGGCGCTCGCCAGCCAGGTGCCGGAGATCGAGCGCGCGGTCGCGGAGGTCGGTGACTACGTCGAGGCGCTGCTGCAGCGGCGGCGGGCCGAGCCCGGGGACGACCTGATCACCGCCCTGCTGGCCGCGGAGGACCGGGGCGACCGGCTGTCCCACGCCGAGTGCGTCAACCTGGTGCTGAACGTGATCGCCGGGGGCATCGACACCACCCAGGCGCAGCTGTCGCACGCGCTGCGGCTGTTCGCCGCCCATCCGCGCCAGTGGGAGCTGCTGCGCGAGCAGCCGGGCCTGACGGCGCGGGCGGTCGACGAGGTGCTCAGGGCCGAGCCGATCACGCCGTTCACCGCGAGGATCTGCACCGCGCCGCTGGAGCACCGCGGCGTAACGTTCCCGGCCGGCACGATCGTCGCGATCTGCGCCGAGCGGGCGAACCGGGAGCAGGCCGGAGGCGAGGACTTCGACATAACGGCCGAGCGCGACGGCCGGCTGCTGACGTTCGGCGCGGGCGCGCACTACTGCCTCGGCGCCAACCTGGCCCGGGCCGAGCTCGAGGAGGCCCTGGCGTTCCTCGCGCCGCGCATGCCGGGGCTGGCCGCTGCCGGGCCGGCCCGGCTGGGCGGGATCGAGGGGATCTACGGCATCGACGAGCTGCCGCTCAGCTGGGACGCAAACGCATCGACGCCCTGATCACCATGTGCCCTCTGGGGGCGGCGGGGGCAGTCCGCTGCGCTTGCGCGCCTCCAGCCACAGCTCCTCGTAGCGACGCGCGGCCGCGCTGCGCGGCGCGAACGCGGTCACCGGGGCCCGCTGCACCGACATCTGCTCGATCAGCGACAGCGCCGGGATCGCCGCGGAGGCCACGTCGTCGCGCTGCGCCGGAAGCTGCTCGAGGATCTCGCGGTGCAGCCGCTTGCGCCGGTCGATCATGGAGAAGAACGCCAGGATCGAGGGCCTGCTCCCGTCGAGGTCGCCGATGAACTCGGTCAGCTGGTCCAGCGTGCGGACCGACAGCGTCGTCGGGATCAGCGGGACCAGCAGCGTGTCCGCGGCCTGCAGGACGCTCTCGGACAGCAGTGAGATGCCCGGCGGGCAGTCCAGGAAGATCACGTCATACTCGGCGCTCAGCGGCGCGAGCAGGCTGCCGAGCCTGCGCACGGGCTTCTTCGCCGCGTCGAGCACCAGGTCCAGGTTCCGGTAGGTAAAGTCGGCCGGCAGGAGGTCGAGGTGGTCGAAGTCGGTCGCCTTGATCGCGTCATCGATGGTCCGGGTGCCCCGGATCAGCGCCTTGCCGCCGCCCTTGACCCGCGGCCGGATCCGGAACAGGAAGCTCGTCGCGGCCTGCGGGTCAAGGTCCCAGAGCAGCACGCGGTACCCGTCCCGCGCCGCCAGGTAACCGAGGTTAACGGCGGTGGCGGTCTTGCCGACCCCGCCCTTGATGTTGTAGGTCGCGAAGATCTTCATGCCGCCGCCCTCGTCAGGGCCTTGATCCGGTTCTGGCTGGGCTTGCTGGCGAAGTCACGGAACCGGCCGGCGAACTCGATCCGCGCCTGCCGCTGCCGGGCGGCGAGCCCGGCGGCGATCTCGCCCATCGCAAGCAGGGTGACGGCGGGCGCGGCGCGCTCCTCCATCATCTGCGCGGCGAACGCCCCGATCTCCTCCCGCTGCACCTGCGTGTCCTGGAACTCGCCGAGGCAGTCCTGCAGCGCCTTCAGCTCCCTCACCGCCTGCCAGTGCTCGGCAGGATCGTACAGCGAGGCGAAGAACTCCAGCAGGTAACGCAGCTCCTTGCACCGCTTGCGCAGGTCGTGCAGGCTCTCCGGCGGCGACGCGGGGCTGATCGCGCTGCCGTCGCGGATCACGCGGCGGTGGGCGCGGGCGATCCGGGCCGCGGCGAGCCGCGCGACGTTGGGCCGCGCCCGGCTGGCCGCCGCGACGGCCAGGGCTTCCCGCCATTCGGAGGACAGCCGGGTGAACCGCGCCGAGCGCAGGCCGCGGACCAGGGCCCGCTGGGCCGCGGCGCGGCTGCGCCGCAGATGCTCGTGAAACGGCTCGAGCTCGTCGGCGGTCGCGGCGATCAGCCCGTCGGCCATGCCCTGATAGCCGAGCAGGTACACGTCGAGGTCCCTGGTCGGCGTGGTCAGGTCGCCCAGCCACCTGAACTCCGCGGCGAACCGGCCGGCCAGGTCGACGGGCAGGACATCGCCCGCGAGCTTGAGGGCGGACCGCGTGCGCCGCACCGCGATCCGCAGGTCGTGCAGGAACTCGGTGTCCCAGTCGCGCACCGTGCCGTTCACGTTGGCCTCCAGCGTGTCGAACAGCGCGGTGAGCACGGCGGCCATCGCCACGGCCGCGGGCATCCCGGGGGCGAGCCTGACGTCGATCTTGCTTGAGTAGTCGCCCGGCCGCCGGCCCGCCGCGGCCAGCGCCGCCTCCAGTGCCGACTGGCTGCCGCCGTCCGCCACCCCGGGCACCGCCGCCAGCAGGTCGATCATCCGCAGCGCCTGCGTCTGGTAGCCGCGCAGGGCGGTCACGGTCAGGCGCGGGGCCACGTCCCCAGCTGCCGGGTAGGTCACGGACATGCTGTCGACGGTGAGCTTGGCGATCGTCTTCTCGTCGGAGTTCAGCACCCGCCGGTCGTGCACCGTGCTGACCGCCCGGGCCATCGGCAGCAGCGCGCGCACCCCGACCACCGGGCCGAGGTGGTCCCGCAGCGGGCCAAGGGGCAGCGCGTCCAGCCGGGCCGGCCAGGTCACGCGCCCGCCGCCCGCGCCGTGGGCCGCGCGCCTGACCTCCTCGGCGGCGACGACCGTGCCGTCCCGGCCGGTGAGCAGCAGATGGGCCTCGCCCCGGCTGGTGACCTGCTCCAGGGTGAGGCCGGACCGGTAAAGCCGCCAGTCGAAGGTGTCCAGCCAGAGCCGTCGCAGCGTTATGGACCTTGTTCCGTCCGACACGGCGAAGGCCGAGCCGGGCAACCTCAGGACCTCATCCGGGTCGGGCCCGGCGTCCCGGCTGAGCACAAACTGACGCAGGACGCTCCGCAAAACACGACCTCACGATGACGGTAACGAAAGATTTTCGGCGAGTTCGGCAAATAGACATTAGTCGTTAACTCGGCGTTTAACACTCTATCAGCGCGCCACACGGCAGACTACTGCGCGCCCGCGCTCCCCGGGGGAACATGGTGTTGGTGGGCCGGGCGGGCTGAGGAGGCGCTGTGCTCTACGCATTCGGGTTCGAGCGGGTCGGCGTGGTGGCCGGCGACATGTACCTGGTCATCCCGGCGCCGCTGCCCGGCCAGGAGGGCGCCGAGCGCGGCGTCCGGGTCGAGGTCAGGCTGCTCGAGCGGGGCGAGCTGCGCGGGTCCCCGTACTCGGCGCGGCCGATCGAGGTCGGCAGGCCCGTCTGGCGGGCGGACCTGCTGGAGGCGGCGGACGGGCCGCCGGGCAGCCTGAACCGGGCGCACCACCACCCGGCCTTCCGCGGCTGGGACCCGGGCCGGCGTGTGTTCGACCCGGCGATGACGGCGAGCCCGGTGGACTGGGTGGCGAGCGAGCTTTCCGATCTCGAGGGGCTGCTCGAGCACGCGGGCGTCCCGGTCGGCGAGGTGACGGCGGCCGATGCCGCGAACCTGCGCGGCTGCCTACCCGAGATCATGGACGCGGTAGGCAGCCTGCTGCGCAGGGTGCGCGACGGCGAGCTCGCGCTGCCTCCGGATGGCGTGGCGGACCGGACCGCGGTGCCGCAGGGCGGCGAGCCGGCCGTCGGCGTCCGCGCCGGCTGGCTCTGACGGTCCGCGTGTTTCCGGGTCAGTACGGCGTGTGGCCGAGCCAGCCGCTGAGCACCGCGGCGTCGCCCATGACCTGGACCTGAGGGTCATCCGGCGGCACCCGGCGGAGCAGCACGAGCAGCAGCCGCGCGGCCGGGCCGCGCAGCGCGACGTCCCCCTTGCCGTGGCCGTGCTCCACGACCAGCTCGGATCCCTCGCGGCGCACCAGCCACTCGCCGGCCCCGCCCAGGTCCTCATCGGTGGCGTGGACGTGCAGCACGCCGCCGTCGGGCAGCGCGTCGAGGTGCTGGTCGCCGGCGATCAGGCCGGACATGGAGCCCAGCCACTCGTCGATGGCGTCCGCGGCGATATCCGACGCGAACCCGGCCTCCCGGCCCAGGGCAAGCTCGGCATCGGCCCGGTGCACCGCGGTCTCGTGCGCCATCCGGCGGCCCCAGAAGACGGCCGGGCGGAGCCGGTCGAAGGCCCAGACCGGGTCGTCGCCGGCCTCGCGCACCGCCTCGATGACCCGCGCCGCCCCCGCGCGCAGCCACGGCGCGTGCTGCGCCGGGTCGTCGGGGATCCTGCCGTCGGGCACCTGGCGGAACGGGATCACCTCGGCCGACCGGGTCGCGGCGATCTGAGCCGCCCACCGGTGCGCGCGGCCGACGTGGGTGGCCAGCTGCCGCAGCGTCCAGTCCGGGCAGGTCGGCACCGTCCGGGTCAGGTCGGCGCTGTCGACCAGCAGGGCGAGGGTGTCGGTGCTGGCCTCGATCTCGGTGTAGTAGCGCTCGGCGCTGATCGGCGGCATCGCGTCCTCCGACGGCTCGGCGGGCTGACTGTGTTTTCACGCTCGCCTCCGGGCGCCTTTGCCCTCCGGCTCGCTGGCGCCAGGCTACCCGGTCCGGGTGCGCCGGACGGTGACGTCCATGCTGCTGCCCGGCGGGCCCTGGTACCGATGATGACGACCGCATTTCACCAAGCTGCCGGGCATATGCGGGCTTTCAAAGGCGGGCAGACATGGCCACACTGGGAGCGTGCATGAATTCGATCTCGTCGTTATCGGATCCGGGCCCGGGGGCCAGAAGGCCGCGATCGCCGCGGCCAAGCTGGATCGCCGGGTCGCGATCGTCGAGCGGCCCCGCATGCTCGGCGGGGTGTGCCTGAACACCGGCACGATTCCCTCGAAGACGCTGAGGGAGGCCGTGCTCTACCTGACCGGCCTCGACCAGCGGGAGATGTACGGGCAGGCCTACCGGGTCAAGGACGAAGTCACCATCGCGGACCTGACGGCCAGGACCCAGCACGTGGTCGGCCGGGAGAGCGACGTCGTCCGCAGCCAGCTGTCCAGGAACGGGGTCACGATCCTCACCGGCACCGGGCGCTTCACAGGCCCGAACTGCATCGAGGTCGACAACGGCGACGACCGGCTGCGCCTGGTCAGCGCCAAGGATATCGTGATCGCGACCGGCACCAAGCCGGCCAGGCCCGCGAGCGTGGCGTTCGACGACCGGACGATCATCGACGCGGACGGGATCCTCCACCTCGAGCGGGTCCCGCGGTCGATGCTGGTGGCGGGCGCCGGGGTGATCGGAATCGAGTACGCCTCCATGTTCGCCGCCCTAGGCACGAAGGTAACGGTCGTGGAGCAGCGCGACCGGATGCTGGAGTTCTGCGATCTCGAGGTCATCGAGGCGCTCAAGTACCACCTGCGCGACCTGGCGGTGACGTTCCGCTTCGGCGAGACCGTGGCCTCGGTCGAGGCCCATCCCGGCGGGGCGATCGCGTCGCTGGCCAGCGGCAAGCGGATCCCGGCGGAGACGGTCCTGTACTCCGCCGGCCGCCAGGGCATGACCGAGGAGCTCAACCTGGAGGCAGCCGGGCTGAGCGCGGACAAGCGTGGCCGGATCGAGGTGGACGAGTTCTACCGCACCAAGGTCCCGCACATCTACGCTGTCGGCGACGTCATCGGCTTCCCCGCCCTCGCCGCCACGTCGATGGAGCAGGGCCGCCTGGCGGCCCACCACGCGTGCGGTGAGCCCGTGCACACCGCGCACTCGCTGCAGCCGATCGGGATCTACAGCCTGCCCGAGATCAGCTTCATCGGGAAGACCGAGGACCAGCTCACCGCCGAGTGCGTGCCGTTCGAGGTCGGCGTCTCCCGCTACCGGGAGCTGGCCCGCGGGCAGATCATCGGCGACTCCTACGGGGTGCTCAAGCTCCTGGTCTCGCCGGACGACCGCACCCTGCTCGGCGTGCACGTATTCGGGACCGGGGCCACCGAGCTCGTGCACATCGGCCAGGCCGTGATGGGCTGCGGCGGCACCATCGACTACCTCGTCGACGCCGTGTTCAACTACCCGACGCTGGCCGAGTCCTACAAGGTCGCGGCGCTCGACGCGACCAACAAGATGCGCCAGGTCGAGCGCATCTCCACCCCGTAGGCCCGCGGGCGAAGGGCGGCCGGTCAGGCCACGGTGTCCCGGTCCCGGTCCGCCGCGAGCACCTCGCCCATGGGCGGCCGCTCGATGAGCTCCTCGTAGTGCGCGTCGAGCCGGAGCCCCTCCTCTGAACGGGCGCCGGTAGGCCCCCTTGGTGAAGCGCAAGCCCGGCACGGTCAGCAGCGGCCCGAGGGTGCCGTACACGAAGTGCGCGCCGAAGTGCCTCGTATCGGCGTCGGCGAACATCACGATGTCGCCGCGGGCCACCGACAGGCTGCGCCACATCGCGTCGCCCTTGCCGCGCGCGATCCCGTATTCCGGCAGCAGCTCGTTCTCCGAGTACACCTCGGCGCCCCACCGGCGGGCGATCCCGCTGGTTCCGTCGGTCGAGTCGGCGTCCACCACGATGACCTGGTCGACCAGATTGCTGCGCAGGTTCAGGCGGGCGAGCTGATCCAGGATCGGGCCGATGGTCTCCGCGACGTTGCGCGTCGGCAGGACCAGGCTCACCGTGGCCGGAGTCCGTCGCCCGGCCGGCCCGGGCTCCGCCAGCTCAGCGAAGTCCCCGTGCTGAAAGGAGCGCTCTTCGAACCAGTCCCGAGCGCTGATCTCCACGGCGCATCCTCTCGGTCGCGAGAAGACGCAACGCTATTAGCGCGGTATTGCGAATAAGTAACCGCATATGACCGATATGTAACGGCCCAGCGCGCGCATGCTGGAACGGCAGTGCGGTCGTCTCGCGCGGGACTAAGCCTGGGGCCGGTCAGCCGCCGCAGCCGCAGCCGCCGCCGCAGCAGCCGCCGCCGCCCGCAGCGGTCGGCGCCGCGGAGCCTGCCCGGCCGCCGACCGCGACCGTGGACAGCAGCTTCACGGTGTCGTCATGGCCCTGGGGGCAGGTGCACGGGGCGGACGACTCGCTCATCGGGCGGGTCCGCTCGAATGTGTCGCCGCAGGCGCGGCACCGGTACTCGTATCGCGGCACGAGCCCAGTCTAGCCGCGCATGGCCGTGCGGGCGGCCCCCGCCGCCGTGCGCCTGGTCACGTCCTGGAGCGGGCGGCCCGGCGCCTGCGCACTCGTTCCACGGCCCGCCCGCGCAGCGTCAGCCCCTCTGGCGTCAGCCCCTCTGGCGTCAGCCCGTCCGGCGTCAGCCCGTCCGGCGTCAGCCCGTCCGGCGCTCGCCGGCTCGCGTGGGCGGCCGGCGCGCCGGCCCCGTGGCTGCCGTTCTGGCTGGGGGACGTCAGGCCGGCCGTGACCGGCGTGCCCGGCTGCGCCGAGGACGGCTGAGCCGGTTCCTCGTCGTAGTAGAAGCGGCGGCCGCGCAGTAGCGAGATGAACGCGCCGGTCAGCGACATCGCGATCGCCGCGCTGAACACGATGATCAGGCCATGGTGGAACGGGCCCGAGATCAGGTGCGGGAAGAACTGCTTCCCGGTCAGCACCGCCGCGTTGCGCCGGGGCAGCCTGGCCAGCGCCCCCGAGGGTCCGAGCAGGTGGCCGATCGGGTTGTACCCGAGCAGCGCGGAGAACAGCGTGCTCACCGGCGGCAGGTGGGCGACGTGTGAGGCGACGTTCAGCGGGACGCCCTGCGCTCGCAGCCCGCTGGTCAGGGTGCGGGGCAGCGTGGCTGCCAGGCCCGCGATCATCAGCGAGAAGAAGATGCCGATCGACAGGGACATGCCCGAGTTCTGGAACGTCGAGCGCATGCCCGAGGCAGCGCCGCGGTGCCGGGCCGGGACGCTGCTCATGATCGCCGAGGTATTGGGCGAGGCGAACAGGCCCGAGCCGAGCCCGTTGCCGAAGATGATCAGCGCGAACAGCCAGTAGGGGAAGTTGACCGGCAGCAGCATCAGGCCGGTGAACCCGCACGCGGCGACCAGCAGCCCGGCGGTGGCGAACGGGCGCGGGCCGTATCGGTCCGACAGGGTCCCGGAGATCGGGCCCGCGATGAGGAACCCCGCGGTGAGCGGCAGCATGTAGATGCCGGCCCACAGCGGCGTGTCCACGTAGTCGTAGCCGTGCAGCGGGAGCCAGATCCCCGCGAGCCAGATGACCAGCATGAACTGCAGCCCGCCGCGCGAGATCGCCCCCATCAGGCTCGCGGCGTTCCCGGCCGCGAACGCGCGGATCTTGAACAGGCTCATCCGGAACATCGGTTCCGCGGTCTTCGTCTCGATGATCCCGAAGGCGATCAGCAGCGTGGCGCCGCCCGCCAGGCCGCCGACCACCCAGGGGCTGGTCCACCCGGTGGCATGCCCGCCGTAGGGCTGGATCCCGTAGGTGATGGCGGCCAGCAGGACGCCCGCGCCCAGGGCGAACGTCGCGTTCCCGGACCAGTCGATGCGCGCCCGCCTGGTGGTGGCGGTCTCGCGCAGGCTGCGGTAGGCCCAGACCGTGCCGAAGACGCCGATCGGCACGTTGATCCAGAACACCGCACGCCAGTCCCACGCGGCCAGCAGCCCGCCGAGCAGGAGCCCGACGAACTGCCCGGAGATGCCCGCGATCTGGTTGACGCCCAGCGCCATGCCGCGCTGGTTGGCGGGGAACGCGTCGGTGAGGATCGCGGCCGAGTTGGACATCAGCATCGCACCGCCGAACGCCTGCACAGCGCGCCAGCCGATCAGCCACAGCGCGCCGCCGCCGCCGGTCATCGGGTCGAGCGACAGCGCGATCGAAGCCAGCGTGAACACGACGAAGCCGAGGTTGTAGATGCGGACCCGGCCGAACATGTCGCCGAGCCGCCCCAGGGTGACCACCAGGACCGACTGGACCAGGAGGTACCCCATGATCATCCACAGCAGGTAGCTGATGTTGCCGGGGCCCAGCGGGTTCAGGTGGATGCCGCGGAAGATGGCGGGCATCGCGATGATCACGATCGACGCGTCGATGGTCGCCATCGTCATGCTGAGCGTGGTGTTCGAGAGCGCTATCCACTTGTAGCGGTCGCCGGTGCCCGGGGACCCGTTGCCGCCGGCCTGGCTTCGCTCACCGATCGTCTGCACTCGCTAAAGTCTATCGCGAATCAGTTGCTTGATGGCAACTACCTAATCGCGAGGCGGACCCGGTAGGTCCACCACCAGGTCCGCGGCTGCGCGAGCCGCCGCGCCGCCACCTCCCGCAGCGCCGTGATGCCGAGCTCGTCCTCGGTCGATCCGTCGGCGAGGGAGTCGCGAGCGTGGGCGATGGCGCTGAGGGCGAGGGCGACCAGCCGCTCCGCGTCACCCTGCTCGCGCCCGTGCACCGCGATCTCGGCGTAGTGCCGGAACAGGCCGCTGCCGCGGATCCGCTCCGCGTGATCCTTGCCGCCGTGCAGCGCTGGCAGGCCGCGCCGGGCCGCTGTCGCGTCGACCCGGTCGGCCACCGCCTCCCAGGCGGCCCCGGTCTCCGGGTCGATGCACGGCGGCCAGTCGCAGTCGTACGCCGCGAGCACCCCGCCGGGCCGCAGCAGCCTGGCGATCTCCGGCAGCGCGCGGCCGGGGTCGAACCAGTGCATCGCCTGGCTCGCGGTGACGACGTCGGCGCAGCCGTCCGGCAGGCCGGTGTCCTCGGCCGTGGCGTCGACCACAAGGAAATGCGTCCCGGGCGCCGCCCGCGCCCCGGCGATCCGGCGCTCGGCGAGCTGCCGCATGCCGGGGGACGGCTCGACGGCGGTCACCCGCCGCGCGCAGCCGGACCAGGCCACGCTGGACAGGCCGGTGCCCGCGCCCAGGTCCACCACGTCCGGGGTGGCCACGCCGGCCCACTGCGTGATCACCGCGATCAGGTCGGCGGGCGGGCGCGGCCGGACGGCGTCGTACTGCCCGGCCACGCCAGAGAACCGGGCCGCGGCGTCCGGCATCGGCCTGCTCCTTCCGGGGAGTCCTCCTCGGCTTCCCATGATTGTGGTTGATCGGCGCCTCCGGTGTGCCAGCCGTTGACGCGGCCGCCCCCCACCGGGCCGGCGCCACACGTAGCGCCTTCGACGACTCGAGCGCGGCCCGGCCGTGGGGTCGATGGGCCACCGACCCCCCATAGGAGGACTCCGCATCCCGGCAAACGCGGCTTTACGCGGGTAAAACCGGCCGGGCGGCGACGACGCGCCGCGCACTCATGGAGGTCGGCCCGGCTGGCGGCCCGTCGAGCAGGTCGGCCTGACCTGGCCGCCGGGACAAGACGCCGGGAAAACCGGTGGCCTGCCCGGCGCCAGGATGCCCATCATTGATGACATGTTCCGGCATGCCGCCGCCGTCTTTCCCGCCATCGCGGGCGCGACGATGACGGCTGCCCCGGTGCGAGCCGCATACCGGGCCGGCAAGCGACGCTGACCCTTCCCCGGTCCCGCCGGCCGCCCGCCGCGAAGGGCGACCGGGAGACCCCGCGGGGAAGGGTCGCCAGCGCATCTGGGTCTCGGCAGTCTCTGTGACGCACCGGAGGAACGCACATGCCCAAGCAGGCGTACACGCGCAACAAGCCGCACCTCAACATCGGCACGATGGGCCACGTCGACCACGGCAAGACCACCCTGACCGCCGCGATCACCAAGGTGCTCGCGGACCGGGGGACCGCGGTGTACGTCCCGTTCGAGCGGATCGACCGCGCGCCGGAGGAGGTGGTGCGCGGCATCACCATCAACATCGCGCACATCGAGTACGAGACCGCCACGCGGCACTACGCGCACGTGGACATGCCCGGCCACGCGGACTACGTGAAGAACATGATCACGGGCGCGGCCCAGGTCGACGGCGCGATCCTCGTGGTGTCCGCGCTCGACGGCGTGATGCCGCAGACCCGCGAGCACGTGCTGCTGGCCCGCCAGGTGGGCGTCGGGCACCTCGTCGTGGCGCTCAACAAGGCGGACGCGGCGGACCCGGAGATCGCCGACCTCGTCGAGCTCGAGATACGCGAGCTGCTGTCCGGGCACGGCTACCCGGGAGACCAGGTGCCGGTGGTCCGGGTGTCGGCGCTGCGGGCCCTGGCGGGCGACGCGGACGCGGCGGCCGCGATCGGCGCGCTGCTCGACGCGGTCGACGCGCACGTGCCGGTGCCCACGCGGTACACCGAGGCCCCGTTCCTCATGCCGGTCGAGAACGTGCTGACGATCAGCGGCCGCGGGACGGTGGTCACCGGGGCAGTCGAGCGGGGCACGGTCCGGGTCGGCGACGCCGTGGAGGTGGTCGGGCTGGGCACCGGGCTGTCCGCGGTCGTCACCGGTGTCGAGACGTTCGGCAAGCCGATGGAGCGCGGCGAGGCCGGCGACAACGCGGCGCTGCTGCTCCGCGGCGTGCGGCGGCACCAGGTCCGGCGCGGCCAGGTCGTGGCGTGCCCGGGCAGCCTCGCGCCGCACTCCAGGTTCGCGGCCACGGTCCGCCTGCTGAGCGCGGCCGAGGGGGGCCGGCGCACCCCGATCAGCACCGGGTACCGGCCGCAGTTCTACGTCCGGACCACCAGCGTGGTCGGCGAGGTCGACCTCGGCGAGCCGGGCACCGCCGCCCCGGGCGACAGCGTGGTCATGACCGTGGCCCTGGGCCGTCCGGTGGCGCTGGACGCGGGCCTTGGCTTCGCGATCCGCGAGGGCGGCAAGACGGTCGGCGCCGGAACGGTCACCGCCCTGCTCGACTGACCGGAGCGAGGGGCGCTCTCCGACGTGGGGGCGCCCCTCCCGGGGCGCGGTCGCACCGGCGGCTCAGGCGTTGCCGCGGACCATCGCGATCAGCCGGTCGATAACCTGGCCGTTGCTGACCCGCAGGCCGTCATGCTCGTACTCGTTCGTGATCCAGGGCCTGAGCCCGCGGACGGCCCGGGCCGTCGGCACCGAGAACTCCAGCGGCACGTACATGTCGTCGGCGTACACGGCCGCGGCGGCGGGCACGTCGTTGGCGCGCAGCCGGCCGGCGTCGTAGAGGGGCGGCCAGCTGTCGCGCCGGGCCAGGATCTCGGCCGGCTCGGCCAGCGGGGCGAGCACCGGATCGTTCTCGAACATCCACGGGTAGATCATTTCGCCGGTGAACAGCAGCGGGCCGTCACCGTCCAGCACGGCCCCGGCGTCGAATTCCGGAAACTCGGCCCGGACGCGCTGCGCGGCCCAGCCGGTCGCGCCGCCCTGGGCGTAGCAGGCCTCGTGCACCAGGGCGTACAGCGGCGCGGACGAGAAGGTCAGGCGAGACTCGGCCTGGTACAGGAACTCGTCGGACAGCTCATCCCCTGCGAACGCGTTTTCCAGCAGGTAGTGCAGCAGGTGGGTGCCGGTGCTGGCGCCGAGCATCCGGCCCAGGGACTGGAACGCCTCCACGGTCAGCGGCGCGCCGCCGGGCAGCCGGGTCTCTCCAGCCGCCAGCCGCATGGCGATGTCCTTTGCCAGCTCCACGTCCTGCGGGTAGCGCGCGTAGTGCTCCGCGTTCTTGCGCGCCACCAGCGGGTAGGTCGCCCGGTAGACATCGTCGGCCGACGCGTCCAGGCCGGGCAGGCCGCCGGTGATCAGGGCCTCGCGGATGCCCTCCGGCGCCAGCGACAGGTAGCTGACCGTGCAGAAGCCGCCGAAGCTCTGGCCCAGGACGCTCCACGGCCGCCCGCCGGCGACCTGGCCGCGGATCAGCTCGGCGTCGGCGACGATCGCGTCGGCCCGGAACCGCGACAGGTACTCGGCCTGGGCGCTGGCGCTGCCGAGCCGGGTCAGCGTGCGCCGGCTGGCGGGAGTGGACCGCCCGGTGCCGCGCTGGTCGAGCAGCAGCACCCGGTAGTCGTTCAGCGCCCGGTCCAGCCAGCTTTCCCGCCCGACGGGACGCGGGGACCCGAACCCGGGGCCGCCCTGCAGGAACAGCAGCCACGGCAGGTCGTCCGCCGCCTTGTCGGCCGCGACCACCTCCCGGGCGAACAGCTGGATCTGCTCGCCGTCGGCCCGGGCGTGATCCAGCGGGACGGTGAACGTGTGGTCGGTGAGGACGGTTCCGGGCTGACGGTAAGAGACCATGCCCGGCACCGTACAAGGCGGCCCCCGCGCGCAGCGACCAGACTCAGGCGGGGCCCAGGGGTCGTCTCACTGCCTCCCGGGGCCGGAGGTCAGGTCGGCCGAGCCGCCGCGGGTCAGCTCGAGCGGATTGACCACGCGCTCGTAGAGTTCCTCGTTGACGCCGTTGGCCAGGGCGGCCTGTTTGAGCGTCAGGTCGTGGTCGATGGCATAGTGCGAGATCACCGAGGCCTGGTCGTAGCCGATAACGGGCGACAGCGCGGTCACCATCATCACTGAGCGCTCGATGTCCTGCTTCAGCTTGGGCTCGTTCAGCTCGGCGCCCTCGACCATGAACTCGCGGAAGTGGTCGCACATGTCGGCCATGATCAGCGCCGAGTGCAGGTAGTTGCTGATCAGCACCGGGCGGAACGCGTTCAGCTGGAAGTTGCCTTCGGCGCCGCCCATGGTCACCGCCAGGTCGGAGGCCATGACCTGGATGGTGACCATCAGCATGGCCTCGGCCTGGGTCGGGTTCACCTTGCCCGGCATGATCGAGGACCCCGGCTCGTTGACCGGCAGGATCAGCTCGTGAATCCCGGTGCGCGGGCCCGAGCCCAGCCAGCGCAGGTCGTTGGCGATCTTGAACAGGGTGACGGCCGCGGCCTTGAGCCCGCCATGCGCGCGGACCATGCGGTCGAGCGTGCCCTGGGCGGTGAACTTGTCAGGCGCGGTCTCGAAGCGTGCGCCGGTCATCCTCGCGATCTCCGCCGCGACCTGCTCGCCGAAGCCCGGCGGGGCGTTGAGTCCGGTGCCGACGGCCGTCCCGCCCATGGCCACCTTCAGCAGGCCGCGGGTCGCGTGCTCGACCTCGGCGATCGCGTCGTCGAGCGCTCCGGTGTAGCCCGACCACTCCTGGCCGACGGTCAGCGGGACGGCGTCCTCGAGGTGCGTCCGCCCGACCTTGACGACCTCGGCCCACCGCCTCGACTTGCGCTCGCACGCGTCGCGCAGCCGCCGCAGCGCCGGGATCGTCTTCTGCGTCGCCATCGCGTACGCGGCGATGTGCATCGCGGTCGGGAACGTGTCGTTGCTCGACTGGCCCATGTTCACGTGGTCGTTGGGGTGGACCGGCTGCTGCGAGCCGAGCGTGCCGCCGACCAGCTGGATGCACCGGTTGGCGACGACCTCGTTGACGTTCATGTTGGACTGGGTTCCGGACCCGGTCTGCCACACGTACAGCGGGAAGTCCTCGTCCAGGGCCCCGCTGATGACCTCGTCGCACACGCGAGCGATCAGCTCGCCCTTCCACGCGGGCAGGCGGCCGGCCCGGGTGTTCACCAGCGCCGCGGCCTTCTTCACGTAGCCGTAGGCGTGGTACACCTCCTTCGGCATCCGGTCGTGCCCGATGTTGAAGTGCTGCAGACTGCGCTGGGTCTGCGCGCCCCAGTACCGGTCGGCCGGTACCTCGACATCCCCGAGGCTGTCGAACTCCCGCCGCACGCCGGTCACGTGCAGGCCGATGGGCAGGTCGAGGATCTTCGGAGCTGCCGTGCTGGTCATGACCTGCTGCCGATCACCGCGCGGCCCCGTCGGGGTAGACCGGCTGCCACATGGCGTCCTGCACCGCCTGAACGGGGTTATCGATTTTCTTCTTGCCGGCGACTCCGTCCGCGCTCGCGGCCTTCACGACAGCGATGGCGGAAGTCGCCGACGACGCCCGCAGATTCTCTACCGCGGGCAGCAGCGCGGCACCGGGTTCGCTGACGTCGACCTGGCCCGCGACCGCCTCGGCGGCCGCGTGCAGCATGCCGTCGGTGACCTTGGATGCGCCGGAGACGATCGTGCCGAGGCCCAGCCCTGGGTAGACCAGGGCGTTGTTCGCCTGCCCGAAGCAGTGGGTCACCCCGTCGTACTCGAATGGCCCGATCGGCAGGCCGGTGGCGATCAGGGCCCGCCCCTTGGACCAGGTGATGATGTCGGCGGGCATGGCCTCGATCTTGGAGGTGGGATTGGATAGCGGGAAGATGACCGGCCGGCTGACGCCGGCGATCATCGCTTCCACGACGTCCTTGGTGAACGCGCCGTGCGCCGTCGAGGTGCCGATCAGGATCGTCGGCTGCACCTTCTCGACCACGGTCTGCAGGCCGATGATGCCCGAGTCGGCGCGCGCCTGCTGCAAGGCCGCCATTTCCGGCCAGCGCACCGCCGCCGCCGGGTCGATCGCCACCGGGGACTTGTCCCAGTCCGCGGCCTCGGCCACAGGGCGGACGTACGGGCGCTGGTAGTCGAGCATGCCGTTGATCATGTCGTCGGTGAGCAAGCCGGGCAGGTCAACGACCCAGATCTGCCGGGTCGCCCGGCCCGGGTCCAGCCCGTCGCGGACCATCTGGGCGTGGATCTGGTCGGCGATGCCGATGCCCGCCGTGCCGCCGCCGAAGACGACGACTCGCTGGTCCCGCCACCGGGTGCCGGTGACCTTCAGCGCGCTGTACAGCCCGGCCATGGCGATCACGCCGGTGCCTTGCATGTCGTCGTTGAAGATCCGGTACTTGTCCCGGTAGGTGACCAGGATCCGGCGGGCGTTGTCGGCGCCGAAGTCCTCGAAGTGCAGCAGCGCGTTCGGGAACCGCGACGACGCGGTCTGCAGGTACTTCTTGATGAACGCGTCGTAGCCGGCGCCGCGGACGCGTGCGTGGCGGTTGCCCAGGTACAGCGGGTCGTTCAGCAGCGCCTCGTTGTTCGTGCCGACATCCAGCGACACCGGGATCACCCGGCGCGGGTCGATGCCCGCCGCGGCGGTGTACACGGCCAGCTTGCCGACCGCGATCATGCTGCCGGCCACGCCCCAGTCGCCGATGCCCAGGATCTCCTCGGCGTCGCTGCAGACGATGAGGTCGACGTCTTCCGGCCCGAGGCCCAGGCTGGCGAACGCCTTGTCCATGTCGTCTGACCTGTCGATCGACAGGTAGAGGCCACGGGGACGGCGGTATTCGTGCGAGTAACGCTCGATGGCATCGCCGATCACCGGGTCATACACCACCGGCAGCAGCTCGGCCAGATGATCGGCGAGCACGCGGTAGTACAACACCTCGTTCCGGTCGTGCAGCTGCTCCATGTAGATGTTCTTGGCCAGGTCGTCGCCTTGCCGCCGCATCTGCTGATACGCGCGCTGGGCCTGCTGCTCCAGCGTCAGCACCGCCGACGGCAATCGCCCGGTAAGCCCCAGAGCGTCCCGTTCTTCCTCAGTGAACGCCGTGCCCCGGTCCTGAATCGGATCTTCGAGGACATGCGGAATGGCCGGAGCCGGCCCAGCGCTCGTGTGCATGATCTGTCCCCCCAGGATGGTCTGCGCGAGTTCGACCAGCGCGAATCTGTCCCCCGGTCGCGGCATGCTCCCCGCGGCCTCGCGTTGCTAGCATCCCCATCGGGCCGACCCTGACACTTACGTCCGTCGCAGCGCCGGGAAGATGACGGCCGCGGTGACGATCAGCGCGGCTCCGGAGAGCAGCAGCGCGTCGTGGAGTCCCACCACGAACCGCAGGCGGTCGGCGGCGGTCGGCAGCCCAGCCGCGCTGCCGCGCGGGAGTCGCGCGTACACGAACGCGCCGAGCACGGCCACGCCGAACACCTGCCCGATCTGGCGGA